>CAYOGU010000026.1:0-18995 GCA_964403345.1 uncultured Syntrophus sp.
GGCACCAGCCGCTTGCCGCCTTCGACCCCGGCGAGGGCATGGAAGTAGTCGTGGGCGAACATCCCGATATGGGCGTTTTCGGTGCCGACGAAGACCCCGCCCTTGAATTCCTTACCGCCCGCGGATTTGAGGGTCTCGTACCGGGGCAAATAGCGCTTCGTGACCCCCGAGAGCATGCCCGGGTTGGCGCAGTAGCAGATCATCCCGTATCCCGTCCCGGGTGTCGTATGAACCGCCGGGATGATCAGCATGTGATCGTAGGCGGAAAAGTCCGTCTCTTTTTCGATGGCCGTCATGGTGTTCTCGATCAGCTTTCGGATTCTGCTCCTGTCCACCTGGAAGTTGTAGGGGCTGATCCTGTAGTGGGTAATGGGGTCGGGGAGCAGCACATAACCCCGAAAGTCGGCCTGGAGCGAGGCGAGTCCATAGGACTGCGCGATGACATAGGCGTTGAATCTTTCCACAACCTTCTGTTTGAGCGCATCGAGGGGAACGGTCGGGGTCACATCGGAGAACCGGACCGCCACCATCAAAACCTTCTTGACTCCGATCGCATGGACCGATTGCGGCCCCAGGCCGCCTTCCTCATCGGCGCTCTTGGCCGCGGCCCCGCCCGGCAGTGAAATGAGAATGAGGGTCGCTAGGGCAAGGATCGTTCCGGCGATCGTCTTTTGGTCTTTTTTCATTGGCTTCCAGCCCCTTTCCGAAGCCTCGATGTCGCCTGCTGCGCATTTCTTCCAAATTTACCAGAAGGGTCGGGGATGTCAACAATAATAGCTTGAATTGTCCGAAAGATACGGCCATAATCGACGGTGCCGCAGGACGGCCGTCTCCCGTCCCGCAGATGCAATGGTCATGGGATCCCGATCATATCGGAACGATTCGAAGGAGCTTGGATACTATGAAGATCGACGTCGTAAAAGAGTTCATGGCCTTGGCCTCATTGAACAGCCCTTCCCGCAAGGAGGCCGTCGTTGCCGAATATCTCATCGAGAAACTCAAGCGGATGGGCTTGGATGTCCAGGTGGACGACTCGGCGCCCCGGAGCGGGAGCGACACGGGAAACCTCATCGTCCGCCTGCCGGGCACAGCCCCGGGTCCCACGATCCTGCTCTGCGCCCATATGGATACCGTGGGCCCCACCAACGGGATGAAGCCGGTCCTCCGCGACGGGGTCATCACCAGCAACGGGGAGACGGTCCTCGGGGCGGACGACAAGGCGGGGATTGCGATCATTCTGGCCGTCCTGGCGGACCTCCTGGCCGACAGACCTCCCCACGGCCCGGTGGAGGTCGCCTTCACCGTCCAGGAGGAGATCGGCCTCTTCGGTTCGAAAGGACTGACCTCCGAACTGAAGGCCGACTTCGGTTATGTCCTCGACGGGGACGGGGAGGTGGGGACCGTCAACCACCAAGCTCCCTCCAAGGTGGACCTGGATTTCCTCGTGGAGGGGAAGGCCGCCCATGCGGGGATGTGCCCCGAGGAAGGGATCAACGCCATTGTTGCCGCGGCCGGCGCCATTGCACGGCTCCGCGTCGGGCGCCTTGACGCCCAAACAACCTCGAATGTCGGGACGATCAGCGGCGGCAACGCCCGGAACATTGTCCCGGATCGGGCGGAGGTGGCCATCGAGATCCGCAGCACCGACCAAACCAGGCTGGAGCGGGAGGTCCAGGCGGTCTTGGACGCCTTCCAGCAGGCCGCCATGGCCTCCGGTGCCCGGGTGAGCGTCAAGCGGGAGGTCCCCTTTGAGACCTTTACCATCGCCGAGACCCATCCGGCCGTGGCCAACGTCTTCAAGGCCGCCCGTTCCCTGGGGATCGAACCGCGCCTGCGCGCCTCCGGCGGAGGCATGGACGCCAACATCTTCAATGCCAAGGGACTCCCCTGCGTGGGTCTCGGGATCGGCCTGGAGGAGCCCCACTCGCCCGCCGAGCGGATCCAGGTCGCTCAGCTGGAGGCAGGCGTGAGGCTGGTCAGGGCGATCCTGGCCGAGGCCCTCTACCGGTAGTCCTCGCGGACAGGGGAAAAGACGTCGATGATGGCGCTCGCCTCGAGGGCCTTCCCGCTGTGCTTGGCCCCAGAGGGGATCACGACGACGGACCCGGGTTCGATCACCCGAGTTTCGCCTTCCACGGTCATCTCGAAACGCCCCCGGATGAGGTTCGTCACCTGCTCGTGCGGATGGACGTGTTCCGGGAGCGCAGCCCCGGCATCGACGTTCCAGTAGGAGCAGGTCATGCGGTCGGCATGGACGAACCGGGCCCTGAAGCCCGGGATCATATTGCGCTCGGGGATGTCGGCCAAATTGATGAAAGGCATGGTACTGTCACCTCCATAGGGGATTCTCGATCTTAAATCCGTACCGGATCGGACTCCAAAAGGCAAGATCAAGAGGGGGTGAAAAGGTAAAAAAAGGCCCCGCGGCCAGCCACAGCTGCGGGGCCTTTTTGTCTCTCACGACAGGTCAGGTCAGCCTCCTGCCGGGACCGACCGGTTGGCTGCTGCATTTACACGCCGGGTCCTTGCCCTCTGGATGAAGAAGATGACGGTAAAGAGAATGATCCCCACGATGTCCGAGGTGTTGCCCGGGACGATGAGGCACAGTCCTGCGATTCCCGTCCCGATCCGCTCCAGGACCGTCGATCGGGCCGCCAGATAGCCGATGAACGTGGCCCCGAGCGACGTCACGCCCGTGAAGAGGGTGATGACCAGGAGGATGAAGCCGAGGACGTCGAAGGTGGCCGCCGGGTCGAGGAGGCGCGGCATCAGGAGGACCAGGGGCGAGTAGACGAAAGCAAAGGGGACGAAGACCTTGGCCATCGAGAGGCTGAAGGCGGTGAATCCCGTTTTGAATGGATCGGCCCCCGATATCCCCGAGGCGGCGAAGGCCGCCAGGGCGACCGGGGGCGTCACGTCCGCCAGGACCGCGTAGAAGAAGACGAACATGTGCGACAGGAGCGGGTGGACGTGCCATTGCAGGAGGGCCGGCGCCGCGATCATCACCGCGATGATGTACTGGGCCGTTGTGGGGATCCCCATTCCCAGGATGAAGCAGGCGATCGCCGTGAAGACCAGCGTGAAGAAGAGAGTGAAGTCGTTCGTGGTCAGGAGTTGCAGGTGGACGAAGTCCTGCAGCGTCGTAAGGCCGAAGGCGACCCCCTTGGCGAGGCCCAGAACCGCCGCGGCGAACTTGAGCCCAAGCCCGGTCAGCGTCGTTGCCCCGACGATGAATCCCACGCAGGCACAGGCTGCCCCGATGGAGAGGGCGTTCTTTGTCCCCCACTCCAGGGTGTCCAGGATGTCCTGGAGCCGCATCTTGCTCTCCTTGTAGAAGATCCCGACGACAATGACCGCGAGGTTCGCCCAGAAGGCGGCCAGGAAAGGTTCCGCCCGGAAGGCCAGCAGAATCGCCATCAGGCCGCTCGTGGCCAAGCCCAGGAGCCAGGAGATCCGGTCGGAACGGCGCCAAGCCCAGGCGAACCCGCCCAGTGCCACGCCTCCCCAGACGGCCAAGGCCGCGGGCGAGTGGTACAGAGGGTTCAGGTACAGAAGGACGCAGGGCGTCGACAGGAGGATCGTCATCAGTTGGGATGCGGTCCGCCTGTGGACCTGGCCGATGGAGACCGCGAAGATGATCCCCCAGAAGGCGGCTAGGAATGGGCTGCTCCCGGAGATCAGGATCCAGAGGATGACGATCAGGGGGCCGACCAGGAGCCCCTTCTCACGGAGGATTGTCCTGAATTTCGGGAGGGTTTCCTTGGGCAGGCCGTGGAGGCCGTTCTTCATCGCCTCGAAGTGGACCATGCAGCCCACGGCGTAGAAGTGCAACATCGAAGGCAGGACCGCGCACAGGGCGATCTTCACGTAGGGAACGCCGAGGAACTCCGCCATGATGAAGGCGGCGGCCCCCATGACCGGGGGCATGAGCTGGCCGCCCGTCGAGGCGGCCGCCTCGACGGCCCCGGCGAACTGGGGCCGGTAGCCCACCTTCTTCATCAGAGGGATGGTGAAGGAGCCGATCGTCACGGCGTTGGCGACGGAACTGCCGCTGATCGATCCGAAGAAGCCGCTGCTGATGACGGCAACCTTCGCCGGTCCGCCGGCCGACCAGCCGGCAATTGCCATGGCGATGTCCATGAAGAAGGCCCCCAGGCCCGTCTTCGAGATGAAGATCCCGAAGAGGACGAAGTGGAAGACGAAGGTGGCCACGACCCCCAGCGGGATGCCGTAGATCCCCTCGGTTCCCAGGTACATGTGCTCGATGATCCGCTCGACGGAGTACCCCCGGTGGGCGAAGAGCGTGAGACCTGGGATGTCCAGGAAGTAGGGACCGAGGTAGGCGTTGATTAGGACTAGGTAACAAATAACCGGCAGCGGGGCCCCCAGGCTCCGGCGCGTCCCCTCCAGGATCAGGGCGAAGGAAAAGGCCCCCATGAGCAGGTCGTTCGGCGACGGGGACCCGGCGCGGGCCCCGACGGCGTTGAATTCGATGAAGAGATAGATGGACATGAAGGCCGCGATGACCGCGAAGAAGAGGTCAAAGTACGGGAGGTTATCCTCGTCGTAGCGGAAGGTCCCTTTCCTGAAGAGCTTGTGGAGGGATCGGAGCCAGAGCAGGATGAAGAGCCCTAGGAGGCAGAGGAACACGCAGAACAGGAAGATGCTCCAGAAGACGAGCTCCGCGTTCGGGCTGATGAAGGCCTCGCGGTAGTTGATGCCGGAAAGGATCCACCAGCCGCCGAGGGCCAGGAAGACGATCATCGCCGTGAAGACGCCCGCATCGATCCAGTGGCAGGCGCTAGAGTGAAGGAAAGGCCGCCTCTTGAAGTAGAAAATGAAGGCGAAGCTTCCCAGTGACAGCAGCGTTGTGGTGCCGGCCGCCAGGTCGAGGATATCCCGCAGCGGCACCGCCACCAGGGAGGTCCCGATCAGAGCGTAGACGATGTCGTACAGGAGGGTTTTGCGACCCTCGGCACCGTGACGGCCCGCGTAGAAGATAAAGACCAGCGGGAGGACGAAGGAGAGGTGAAAGGCCCTGTGCCGCCACTCCTGCAGGACGCCGAACCCTGCCGTGTAAATGTGGAAGAGGGACAGGACCAGCGTCATGACGAAGGCCAGCTTTAGGGTGATGCCGGTCAGACGGCGGAATCTCATCTCGGGATCGTACTGGGCGATCTTCTCCAGCAGGGTCTCGTCGGTGTTGTGCGGAATGGCATCGCCTTTCAACGCGCCTTCCATACGCGCCTCCTTAAGATGGGGTTATGGAAACAGGGATCCTGCCTTCCAAAAGAGATAGCGGGCCGCGGCGGCCTTCACGACGCTCACCCTCAGAAGCGTGTTGCCCGCCAACCCGGAGAGCCGCAACTCCTCCTCATCCTTGAAACGGATGAAGTTGCCGTATTTGTCATGCACCCAGAGATCGATCGCCTGCAGGAAGATCCGCCGGTTGCCGATGCGGAACTGCGTCCCCTCGTTGACGAGGGTTTCGTTCGGTCCCAGACTGTAGGGAAGACCGGTGTTCGAAGAGGCGAACGTGGTTTCCCTGAGGACCATCCTGTAGGTCCCGTCGATCATAAAATGGTCCTGGACAGGACACTTCTCCACCGAGTGGACGAAACCGATCGTCAGACGGTCTCCAGGATGGACGGCGCGGACATGGACGGTCCTCTCTTCCCGGATAGCCTCGATCTTCAGGACATGAAGAGGCCACCATCCACCGCCGACCCCGAGGGCGACGAGGATCAATCCGGCGATGAGGATCTTTCGGCTCTTCATGAGGGCCGGGCGCCGTTCTGGGCGCCCGGCCGCCTCCAGCGGCATCTTGAGGGATGGTCTACTTGATCATCCCCTTTTCCCTGTAATACTTGGCCGCACCGGGATGGAGCGGGACCGCCCCGACCCCCTCGAGCGCAGTCTTGAGCTGGACCTGCTTGGCTGTGTTGTGGATCTGGGCCATCATCTCGGCGCCGCTGGGGGCGTCGTCCGCGACATCGCCTTTCTTGCGTAGGACGAACTTGCCCTTTTCCCAGAGGGCATGGGTCAGCTTATAGACCAGTTCCTCCGGGACATTGGCGTCCACCGCCCACTGGGCCATTGTGGTGATCGTGGGGACGTCCTTGTCCATCCCCCGGTAGGTCCCCTTCGGGATGACGATTTTGGCGTAGAAGGGGAACTTCTTCAGAAGGGCGGCGATGGTCTTGTCATCCAGGGGGATGAGGGTAATATCCGAGGTCATGGCCAGCTCCGTGATCGCGGCCGTCGGCCAGCCGGCGGTCGTGAAGGTGACGTCGGCCTGCTTGTCCTTCAGCCGCTGGGAGGCGCCGGAGAAGCTCAGCCAGTCGGTGCTGGAGAAGTCCTTGTAGGAGAGTCCCAGGCCCTCCAGGACGTTTTTGCAGTCGATCTCCGTTCCGCTCCCCCGGTCTCCGGGGATCAGGCGTTTGCCCTTGATATCGGCGATGGTCTTGATGCCGACGTCGGCACGTCCCACGATCTGGATCGTCTCGGGGTATAGCGAGGCGATGATCCGCAGGTTCTTGACCGGCTTGCCTTTGAAATCGTCCAGGCCGTTGTAGGCGCTGTATGCGATGTTGTTCTGGATGAAGGCCGATTCGATCTGGCGGTTGCCGATCAGGTTGCAGTTGGCGACGGAGGCGTTACCGGCCTGGGCCGTGACGATAATGTCGGGGACCTTGTCGGTCAGGGCCTGGGCCAGGATTCCGCCCAGCGGATAGTAGGCCCCGCCCGTTCCGCCCGTCGCGATGGCGAAGAAATCCTTCTTCGCCGCAAAGGAAGGGACAGCGGCGAACATCGTCAACGCCAGAAGGATGGAAGCAAAAGCGATCAATCTTCTTGTCTTCATACCCGACCTCCTTGTTCCATGAAAAGGGTTAAAAAGGGTGAGAATCCTTGAAACCATTCTCGTCATATCTGTCGGCCGCTCTCGCTGAGGGGCCCTGGTTCCCGGGACCTCAGAGGGCGAGACGTACCAGGAGCGACAATATCACAAGAGACAGGGCTACCGCCAGGAAGATATCTCGCTTCCTGAGGCTCCTGGAGCCGGCCGTGAATCTCCCGCAGTGGGGGCAGAGGCCCCAGGGGGAGGGGATCGCTCCGCCGCATGCGGGACAGAGAAGGGAATCGGCGGCGGAAGCGGTCCGCGCGTCGAGATTCTCTTTCAGGGCCCGGTGGACGTCATAGGCCCCCTCGCAGTCCGGGTTCGGACACTTGCCCCGCGGGGGCATGTCGTCCGTCCAGATGAACGAACGATCGCAATCATGGCACTGGATCTTCAGCATGGGTCCTCATTGGGTCTTGCGGGGCGGGTCGAAACTGCCCCGCGGATTACCATGAACCGCCCGACGCCGCTTCGGTTATTCAGGGCTGGTGGCAGTACGGCGCCGGCAGGTCCTTGACCGTGGCCAGCCCCGGGGACGCGGCGATCACAGCCGGGATCGAATTGACCAGGATCGCGGCCGTCGCCTGGTCTCCGGCCACGCCTCCCTCGATCCGGAGACTCAGCTCGGGCGTCCCGACGATCCGGACGGAATCGTGAGGTTCCTTGGCCCCAATGTACATCCTGAGGTCGAGGGTCACGATCTTCTGCCCCCCCCGAATTCCCTCCCCGACATTTCGGATCCCTGCCACGTCGCCGGCCTTCAGTTCGAAATAGTCGGTTTTCAGGGAGCCTTCGGCGATCACCGGTTCGACGGTTTCGCGGACCTCATCGAATCTGAAGTGGAGTCGGTCGGCGATCAGATAGAGCGATTCCTTGAGGCCCACGTGTCCCATGGCCTTCTCGGCGATCTTCTGCCGGAAGAGTTCGGGCGTCATCCCCGCCCCGACCTTTCGCTGGAGGGGATGGCGCCGCGTCGAGGCGTCCACCACCCGCTCCACATGGACCTCCCGGACCTCTTGGCAGACGCCCGTGAGGGACAGGGGCAGGGCGTCCATGACGAATCCGGGGTTGACGCCGGTGCCCAGGACCGTGACTCCCTTCTCCCGGGCCAGCCGATCGATCTTTTGTGCCAGTTCGACGTTTTCAGGGACGGGGAAGAGAAGCTCCTCCGCCGAAGAGACGAGATTCTTTCCCCCCTTAAGGATCTCTTCGATCTGCCCGAAGATTCCCTTCAGGCGGGAACCAGCCGTGTGGACGACTACGTCGGCTGGCACCTTGGCAAAGAGGCGCTCGGCGTTGTCCGTGATGTGGACTCCGAGGGGTGAACCCATTCCAAGGATCTCGCCGAGGTCTCGGCCCACCATATCCTTGGCGATGTCCACGGCCCCGACGATTTCCATGTCGGGCTTAGAAAGGACGAGCTTGACCGTGGCCAGGCCAATCGGGCCCAAGCCGTAGTGGATCACCCGGATCTTCTTGCTTTCCATCGGATATTCCTCCCATTTGATTTGGAGATGTCTCTCGCGCCCGACAAAAAATCGTTAATCATTGCCGTAGGATGGCAAATACGACCAAGAGGAAGCCGCCGACGCCGCCGGGGTGAGGGTCGGGAAGGATGAGAATTGCGGCAACGGCGATGAAACGGGCGACAGAACCCCGGAAGGATCCGGGCCCTTTCACGGGGGATAAATTAAATGATCACCCGGGGCTTGTCAACCGTTTTTGTTTGCCTTTCCGTGGTTGAAGCCTGGATGCGGCCGGGATCGTCTGCACCCGATCACCGGCGAGGAGGATCGTGAGGGAAAACGGGCCTGAGGGATTACAGCATCCAATATACAATTTTGTCGGCCCAGGGAGCAATCGGACACAGTTGTTCACCCCTGTCCCGTCGTCCCGCTAGGGATAACTGGCGATTAATCCAATATCTTTCGCAGCATCCATGGATACGATGGGGTTGGCACTTTCCTTGCTCGATCAGGGTGGGTTCGGGATGATGACCCTTTCAGCGGCCCTCCGTCCGGGGTGAGGGTGGGGGGCTCAGGGGGCATCGTCGCCGTGCGTGGGGGAGCGGAACTCGGAGCCTGCTGGGATAATAATTAATTGATTGTTTGGATAAAGTGCGTTATAGGCTACGCGCTGAGGCATTGGCCAATCTTTTCGGCTGCCCCGGAAGGCCTTGGAATCCGGGGCCCAGGGAGCACGGCATGATCCGGTTTCAGGGCGTCCACAAGTGGTTCAAGAAGCTCCACGTCCTCAACGATATCAACCTACAGGTCCGGCAAGGGGAGGTGCTGGTTGTCTGCGGCCCGTCCGGGTCGGGCAAGTCCACGCTGATCCGCACGGTGAACCGCCTGGAACCCATCGACAAGGGGACGCTGGTCGTCGACGGCCAGGACCTTTCCGATCCCAAGACGGACATCAACCGGCTCCGGGCCGAGATCGGGTTCGTCTTCCAGCAGTTCAACCTTTACCCTCACCTGTCGGTGCTCAAGAACATCACCCTGGCCCCCATCAAGATCCGGAACACCTCCAGGAAGGAGGCCGAGGAGCAGGCCATGGTTCTGCTCGAGCGGGTGGGCCTCGCGGACAAACGGGACGCCTACCCCGCCCAGCTTTCGGGAGGCCAGCAGCAGCGGGTGGCCATCGCGCGGTCGCTCGCGATGAAGCCCAAGATCATGCTCTTCGACGAGCCGACTTCCGCCCTTGATCCGGAGATGATTGGAGAGGTCCTGCTCGTTATGCAGGGGTTGGCCCATACGGGGATGACTCTGGTCGTGGTCACCCACGAAATGGGTTTTGCCCGCGAGGTGGCCGATCGGGTCGTGTTCATCGATTACGGGGTGATCCTGGAGGAGGCCAAACCGGAGGAGTTCTTCCGCAACCCGCAGCACGACCGGGCGAAGCTGTTTCTCAAGGAGATCCTCTCCCCAATGCACTGAGGGCTCTGGAAAAGTCCGGAGACCGCGTTGCGACCCATTGTCGTTGTGGCGTACGTCAATTAAAGACGTCGCACTCCTCAGTCCTTGCGCGCCTTGTTTGCGGACTTTTTGCAGAGCTGCACTCGGGGATCTGGCTCTTTGTTGAAGCCTACGCAGGACTTTTGGGGCGTATCCACCTCATAGGCGGAGACTTGGGGCTCGAAAGGGCCGCCATGAAGACGGTTTGAACTTCTATCCATCATTTGAAAGGAGGAATAAGGGATGAAAAGAATCACTGTATTGTTTGTGGCGCTCCTGTTCGTCGGGGGGCTTTGCGGCGCCGCCCTGGCGGCCGACACGTTGGCGGACGCCAAGAAGAAGGGTGTCCTGGTGGCCGGCGTGAAGGACTCGACCCCGGGATTCGGATATGTCGATGAGAAGACCCGGGAGATCGTGGGTTACGACGTGGACTTCTGCAAGGCGATCGCCAAGAAGATGGGCGTCAAGCTGGAGCTCCGGCCCGTGACCTCGGCCACTCGCATGCCCCAGCTCATCGCCGGCAACATCGACATCGCCGCCGCGACGATGACGATCACCCCGGAGCGCGCCCAGCAGATCGACTTCAGCTATACCTACTTCTTTACCGGTCAGAAGTTCATTACCAACAAGGGGGCCGTGAAGAAACTGTCCGACCTCGACGGGAAGAAGATCGGGACGGCCAAGGGGTCCACCTCCGAGCAGAACGCCAAGAAGGCCCTGCCGAAGGCCACGATCCTTTCCTTCGATGACTACCCCCAGGCACTTCTGGCACTCCAGCAGGGGAAGGTGGCGGCGGTGACGACGGACGAGTCGATCCTGGCCAACCTCCTGGCCAAGGCTCCGGACAAGGATAAGTACGAGATCCCGGCGGACATCCGGATCTCCGATGAGCCCTACGGCCTGGGGATGAGGAAGGGTGACAAGGCCTTCGTCGATTTCGTCAACGCGACTTTGCTCGAGATGGAGAAGAGCGGCGAGGCCAAGAAGCTGTTCGACGACTGGTTCGGCCCCAAGGGGAAATCGGGGATCGTCCTGGAGAGGACCTTCAAGATCACGGCCGGCAAATAATTTAGGAGAATCTCCGAGGCGTGTTTAATTATCGGTTCGACTGGGCAATCGTCACATCAGGGAAATACTTCGAGTGGCTCGTTTCCGGGGTCCAGATCACACTCGAGCTTTCCCTGATGTCGATTGCCTTCTCCTTTATCCTGGGCCTGATCATCGCCGTGATGCGGATGAGCAACCTCCGGCCGATCCGTTGGTTCGCCCACGGCTATCTGGAGTTCTTCCGGAACACGCCGCTTCTGGTCCAACTCTTCTTCTGGTACTTCGGTTCCTACAAGATCCTGCCGAAGGTGATCAACGACTGGCTCAACGCCATGAGTTTCGAGTTCGCCGCAGCGGTCATCGGGCTGACCATCTATACCTCGGCCTTTATCGCCGAGGACATCCGCTCCGGTGTCCGGTCGATCCCCAAAGAGCAGATGGAGGCGGCCAGGAGCTCCGGTTTCTCCTACATCCGCTCCATGCTCTACATCATTTTGCCCCAGGCGGTCCGGATCACGATCCCGCCCCTGATTAACCAGTTTCTGAACCTGACGAAGAATTCGTCGCTGGCCATGACGATCGGCGTCGCCGAGATCACCTATCAGGCCCGCCAGGTCGAGAGCTACACCTTCAAGGGATTCGAGGCCTTCACCGCGGCGACCCTGATCTATCTGGGGCTGTCTCTGATCATCACCGGGCTCGTCACCCTCTACAGCAAGAAGGTGCTCAACCCCATCGGAGCGAGGTAGCCATGGAGGCGGGTCTTAATTTCAGCGTCATCACCCAGAACATCACCCACTTCCTCATCGGGCGCTACCCCAGCGGCCCCCTGGGGGGGGTGGCGCTGACCCTTTATCTGGCCGTCGTGGCCCTGATCCTCTCCTTTTTCGGGGGGATGATCTTGGGGCTTCTGTGCGTGGCCCGGAATCGCCTGATCCGCTATCCGACCCTGGCGGTGGTCAATGCGATCCGGGGGGTCCCGCTCCTGATGGTGATTTTCTGGATGTATTTCCTCCTGCCCGCCGTCTTGGGCTACAAGACGCCGGAGAGCTGGACCGTCATCGCGGCCCTCACGATCTTCACCTCGGCCTACATGTCCCAGATCGTCCAGGCGGGGATCGAGGGGATCCCCCGGGGACAGATGGAGGCGGCCCTCTCGACGGGCCTTTTCCCGCGACAGGCCATGCTTTACATCATTCTGCCCCAGGCCCTCAGGAACATGATCCCTTCCTTCGTGAACCAGTTCGTCTCGATGATCAAGGACACGTCCCTGGCCTACATCGTCGGGGTTTCCGAGTTGACCCATGTGGCGACCCAGGTCAACAACCGAACGATGATCTTCCCCACGGAGATCTTCCTGTTCATCGCCGTGATCTATTTCATCATCTGTTTTGCCTTCACGACCCTCTCCCGCTGGCTGGAGCAGCGCCTGGCCTGGCGGAAATCGATCTGACGGCCGGCCTTTCTTCCTCAAGTTTCAGCCGGGACGGGCCGATACCCTTAATCAGGAGGCCGGTATCCGGCCGACGGAAATCTCGTTCGTGAGGTAGGGTGGCAATGCGGATGATGATCCTGTTACAGATCTTGAGCCTGGCGACCTGGATCGTCCTGGCGAAGGCATCATTCAGTAATGTGACGTGCCGGGTAGCGGGCAGGGGGAATCGCCCCCGAGTTCCTTCCCGGTTGTCTTAAGGTCGGGGGCCCGATCATCGTTTTTGCTGATGCAACGGTATCGGCGGTTCCCTCTGGGCGGGGCGTTTTCTCCATCACCTTTTTCCCATCCCTGGTGACCCTTCTCGCCACGCCGGTGGTCGAGCCCCTCAAAGACCCCCGTCGGATAACGACTCCTTCCCCGGTCCCCCTTTTTCTCAGGGCCGGGGAGTTTCTTTTTCTCCTTCACTGAAGAGTTTTTCGAAGAAATTCTGTCTTTTCTTCGGGATGATGACCGATCCTTCGTAGTCCACGATCAGTTTCCCGTCGAGATGGTCGATCTCGTGCTGGACGACGCGGGCGGCGAAATCGAGATAGCGTTTGTTGACCTTCCGGCCCTCCAGGTCGTAACCCCGGACCTTGATCTCGGGATAGCGGCCGATCTCGATGCGGATCTCCGGGCAGGAGAGGCATCCTTCCTCCGCCACTACCAGTTCCCCCCGCTTCTGGGTGATCCGGGGGTTGACGAGGATCTCGAAATCCTCCTTGCGGCGTTCCGGGTCCTTCTCGTCGAATCCCCGGCTCCTGAAGGCGATGATCCTTTTGCCGATGCCGATCTGCGGGGCGGCCAAACCCACCGCATCATCCCGCTCCAGAAAGGCCTCAGCCAGGGTTTTGACGAGGGCCCGGGTGGCCGCATCGAAGGGGACCGGCGTTTCCTTGGAGGGGGTCCGAAGGATCCGGGTATCTTCTTCGTTGAGCTGCCCCTCATTCCAGAGGGTCAGGATCTTGAGATTGGACATTTTTGACTTCCCTTCCCAATTCTCGACCGGGAACGCAACCCGTCAATACCGCCTTGCAGGACGGGATGATGGCCACAGAAGAGCAGGCCGTTTTTTACTGAAACCCCGTCCGGCCTTGCTTGTACAATAACACCCCCGCGGTGTGATTTCAAGGCCTTCTCCAAATCCCTCCTTGCCAAATCCGGAGAGGTCTGTTAGTTTTCTAAGGGTTTTCGCGGCCTCCCCGTTGCGGACGGCTGCGGGACCGCGGATGAATTTCAGGAGGCTGGAGCACCCGATTGGTCTATTCCATCATCGCACAGAGGGCCAGACGCGAATTCTCGCGGGCGATGCGTTTCGAGGACGGGGTGACACCCCATGTCCCACCCCCGGTGGCGCCGAGTCCCCGTCTTCTCTATCTCCATATCCCTTTCTGCGAGCGGCTCTGTCCTTACTGCTCCTTTAACCGCGTTCCCTTCGCGGAGGAGGCCTGCCGCGGCTATTTCGGGGCCCTCAGGCGGGAGATCCTCCTCTACCGCGACCGGGGGTACGACTTCCAGGGGGCCTACATCGGCGGTGGAACGCCGACGGTCCTGGTCGATGAGTTGGTCGAGACGATCGCCCTGGCCCGGGAGACTTTTTCCCTGCGGGAGGTGTCGGTCGAGACCAACCCGAACCATCTGACCGAGGAGCGCATCAGGGCCCTCGAGCGGGCGGGCGTCAACCGGCTCTCCGTCGGGGTCCAGAGTTTCGACGACGATCTGCTCAAGCGGATGGACCGCTACGACAAGTACGGGAGCGGAGAGTCCGTGGCCGGGCGTCTCCGCGAGGCGATGGGTCGGTTCGGGACGCTCAACGCCGACATGATCTTCAACTTCCCGACCCAGACCGAGGCCGCGCTCGAGCGGGACCTGGAGATCCTCCTCGGGATCGGGATCGACCAGGTGACCTTCTATCCCCTGATGGTCTCCGACATGACGCGTCGGAAAGTGGCCGAAACCTTGGGCCGCGTGAACCCGCTGCAGGAGAAACGTTTCTACCACCGGATCGCCGGGCGCCTCGCGCCGCCGTACCGGTTCTCGTCGGCCTGGTGCTTCTCCAGGAAGCCCGCCATGATCGACGAGTACATCGTTGACTACGGCGAGTATGCGGGGCTCGGCAGCGGCTCGATCGGCTATCTGGGAGGGGTCTGCTACGCCAACACCTTCGACATCGGCGGCTACGTCGCCCAGGTCGAACGGGGCGAGCTGCCGCTGGCGGCCGCCCGCGTCTTTACCGAGCGGGACCGGATCCGCTATGATTTTCTCATGGGACTCTTCGCGACCCGGATGAAGCGTTCGGAGCTTCGGGCGAAACATGGCGGCCGCCTCTGGCGGCTGCTGTGGCCGGACTTTCTGGCCTTTACGCTGATGGGTGCCCTGGTCTGGCGCGGGGACGACCTCGTCCTGACGCGGTGCGGCCGTTATGCCTGGGTCGTCCTGATGCGGGAATTCTTCACGGCGGTCAACAACTTCCGGGACTATTGCCGGAGGGAAGGATGAGAGGATCAACCGGGGCCCGTTGGCTTCGGGGGCGCCAACCGGAAACAGGGGGGACGATATGGAAGATCACAAGAGGGAACTGCTGAAGAACCTGCCGAAGATCGACGAGATGATGCTTCGGATCGAGAGGAGCGACCGTCTCGCCGGGGTCCCCAGGGAGATGGTGAAGGAGGCCTGCCGGTCGGTCGTGGAGGAACTCCGCGGCCGGATCCTGGCCGAGAAGGGCAGGAGGGGCCGGGGACTTGTACCGACCTTGGAGGCGTCCGTCGACCAGGCGTTGGCGGTGCTCAGGGCATTGGGCGCCTACCGGCTGAAGCGGGTGATCAACGCCACGGGGGTGATCCTCCACACGAACCTAGGCCGTTCCCCCCTTTGCCGGGAGGCCCTGGATCGGATCGTCGAGGTCGCCCGGGGCTATACCAACCTTGAGTACGATCTGGAGAAGGGGGCCCGGGGGCTCCGCTATGACCACGTCCGTCAGCTTCTCTGCGCCCTGACCGGGGCCGAGGACGCCCTGGTCGTGAACAACAACGCCGCCGCGGTGCTCCTGGTCCTCAACAGCCTGTCCGAGGGAAAGGAGGCGATCGTCTCCCGGGGCGAGCTCATCGAGATCGGCGGGGAATTCCGCATCCCCGAGGTGATGGAGAAGAGCGGCGCCCGCCTGAGGGAGGTGGGGACCACGAACCGGACGAGACTCGCCGACTACGAGCGGGCGATCGGTCCGGATACCGGGCTCATCCTCAAGGTCCACACGAGCAATTTCCGGATCATGGGCTTCACCGAGGAGGCGGACCTGCAGCCTTTGGTCGAGCTCGGTCGGAGACACGGCCTGCCCGTCATGGACGATCTGGGAAGCGGCTGCTTCGTCGATCTGGACCGCTACGGCCTGGAGCGGGAACCCACGGTCCGCGAGAGCCTCGCCACCGGCGTGGATGTGGTGACCTTCAGCGGCGACAAGCTCCTGGGCGGCCCCCAGGCGGGAATCATCCTCGGAAAGAAAGGCGCCCTGGAACGGATCCGGGTGAACCCCCTGAACCGGGCCCTCCGGATCGACAAGCTTACCCTGGCGGCTCTGGAGGCAACGATGGTCAAGTACCTGCGTCCCGACGAGGCCCTTGCCGACCTGCGCGTCCTGCGGGCCCTGACTGAGCCCCCGGAGGCCGTCCGGAAAAGGGCGAGGCGGCTGGCGGCCCTGATCCGGCGGGCCGTCTCCAAATGCCTGGCCGTGTCGGTGATGGACGGGACGTCAATGGCGGGCGGGGGGGCCCTACCCACCCGTGAGATCCCGACGGCCCTGATCGGCCTCACCGCCGAGGGACTCTCCGCGGCAGCCCTCGAGGAACGGCTCCGGAAATGGGAGGTGCCGATCATCGTCCGGGTGGCCGATGGGCAGGTCCTCCTCGATGCCAGGACGCTTGATCCGGAGGAGTTCCCCGTCCTCTGCGGGGCCCTGAAAGCGGTTTTCGGGCAGGAAAGGGGCGAGGTGCGGTGATGCTTCCCCCGATCCCGGAGGAGCATGACCTTCCCGGCACGCCGGCCGGCGGGAGAGTGCACCGCTTCACCGTCGGCCCCGAGGGAGAGGGACTGCGCCTCGACTACTTCCTGGCGGGGAAGGAAACCGGCCTCTCCCGCGCCCAGATCCAGAGGGCGATCGCGGAGGAAAGGGTCCGGCTCAACGACCGTCCGGCCAAAGCGGGACGGAAGGTGAAGAGGGACGACGCCGTCACCATCCACATCCCCGAGGCGAAGCCCTCCGGAGTGTCGCCCGAGGCGATTCCTCTGGCGATCCTTTACGAAGACGCCGCCCTGCTGGTCGTCGATAAGCCGGCGGGGCTTGTCGTCCATCCGGCGGCCGGCCATCCGGACGGGACCCTGGTCAATGCGCTTCTCCACCATTGCCGGGACCTCTCGGGAATCGGCGGAGTCCTGCGCCCAGGGATCGTCCACCGTCTCGACAAGGGGACTTCGGGTCTTCTGGTCGTGGCGAAGTCGGACGACGCCCACCGCGGGTTGGCTGGCCAGTTCAAACGCCACGAGGTGAAGAAGACCTACCTGGCGATCGTCTACGGGACCCCCCGGCAGGAGGGCGGGCGGATTGAGGCCGCCGTGGGCCGCCACCCGACGGACCGCAAGAGGATGTCCACGTCGAGCCGCCGGGGCCGGAAGGCCGTGAGCGTCTGGCGCATCCGGGAATCTTTCGGGGACGCGGCCCTCCTGGAGGTCGACATCGAGACGGGCCGGACCCACCAGATCCGTGTCCATCTGACGGCATTGGGCCATCCGGTCGTGGGGGACGCCCTCTACGGAGGCGCCGGGAGGAGCCGGACCGTGGGGGACGCCGGCATCCGGGCGAGGATGAAGGCTATGGGTCGGCCGGCCCTGCATGCCTGGCGGCTCGGCTTCACCCACCCCGTCACGGGGGAGTGGATGCACTTTTCGTCGCCCATGCCGGAGGATATGGCCGGCCTTTGTGCCTTCCTGCGGGGCGCGTAACGACGCGGTGAGACCTTTGACAATCGTGATACAGATTCAGGCTGTCGAAGTCATGACGACGGTCGGATCGATGATGCATGATCAGGGACGGGGGATTGCTCATGTTTCGTTTGTTGAGCCGGGAGGGGATTGAATATTACGAGGCGGCGGAGATCGCGGGGCTGGATGGGGTAACCCACGCCTTCTGTACGCGCCTGGGCGGAGTCAGCGAGGAGCCTTTTGCCAGCCTCAATACGGGTTTCCTCGTGGGGGACCGGGAAGGGGCTGTCCGGCGGAACCTGGAACGGATCTGCGGCGCCTTTGCGATTCCCCCCGGGTGGATGGTCCTGATGGGGCAGGTCCACGGAGACCGGATCTGTGTGATCGATGGGGACGGTCCCCCTCCCGGATCAGTCCCCGAGTGCGACGGGATGATCACCGCACGGCCGAACGTCGCCCTGGGGATCCGGACGGCGGACTGCGTGCCGCTCCTCTTTGTGGACCCGGTGAGGAGGGTCGTCGGGGTCGCCCATGCGGGCTGGCGGGGCACCGCCCGGGGCATCGCTGCGAAGATGGTCGGGACGTTCGAGGAGCGTTTCTCATCGCGTCGTAAGGATCTGTGGATCGCCGTCGGGCCCGCCATCGGCCCCTGTTGCTATCAGGTTGACGCACCGGTCCGCGATGCCTTCGCCGACCGGGGCGATGCCGAGGCCTTTCTGCGGCCCTGCCCCGAGGACGGCCGATGGATGCTCGATCTGGAATTGGCCAACCGCCTTCAGCTTCTCGACGCGGGGATCCCGGAGGGGAACATCCTGGCTTGCAGCCTGTGCACCGCCTGCCGGCAGGAACTCTTCTTTTCCCACCGCGGCGGCCGGGGACGCACGGGAAGACTTCTCAATTTCCTGATGTTACGGGACGGCGGCCGGCCAAAAAATGCTTGACAGCCCCGATGGCTTTGTTATAAAAGCATACAAAACTCAGAAAGGTGTATGCTAAGTCCTTCCTTTTGGATTGATTCCAGAGATCAAATTAGCAACCCGAAAAAAATCCGTGATCTTCTTTTTTTATAAGTCGTTACGTCAGAACATCTGCAGTCTTTTTTGATGAATCAGGGGAACTGAGGGGGGAGCGCTTTTAACACGTGGCGGATGCGTCGTGTCTGCATGGACCAGCCGCCTCCAATCATAAGGAACAAGAAGGATGCGATAATGAATATCGAAGACATCAAGAGACTACCGATCAGCGAGCTGGCCAAACTGGCCAAAGACCTCGATGTTCCGGGCGCCAGCGGCATGAGGAGACAGGACCTGATCTTCTCGATCCTGCAGGCCCAGGCCGAGAAAAACGGCGTCATCTCCGGCACCGGTGTCCTGGAGATCCTTCCGGACGGGTTCGGGTTCCTCCGGGCGGTCGACTACAACTACCTGCCGAGCCCCGACGACATTTACATCTCCCCCTCGCAGATCCGCCGTTTCAGCCTGAGAACCGGCGATACGGTTTCGGGCGAGGTCAGGCCCCCCAAGGAAGGGGAGAAGTACTTCGCCCTCCTTAAGGTGGACGAGGTCAACTTCGAGTCGCCCGATGTGGCCCGGGACAAGATCCTCTTCGACAACCTGACCCCCCTGTACCCCGATGAGAAACTCAACCT
>CAYOGU010000027.1:0-18860 GCA_964403345.1 uncultured Syntrophus sp.
AGATTCTGGCCAAAGTGGCCAAAAGTAAAGAAGCGTTGGACGCACTACACTAGAAAGGCCTGAAAAGGGGTGCGGCGGGGAAGCCATGGAGGCCCTCCCCGCCGCTTTGGCAGACAGGCTTACAGGGATTCCACGTTGAGGCCGCCCTTCTTTCGGCCAGCCTTGGCCATCACCCAGCGGTATACCGGGGTGAGGTAGGCCAGGATCGTCAGGACCATGAACACCAGCGAGATGGGCCGGGTGAAGAAGATGCCGATCTCGCCTCCCGAGAGCATCAGGGACTGGCGGAGGGAGTTTTCCGCCAGCCGCCCCAGGACCAGGGCCAGGACCAGGGGCACGATCGGGTACTTGAGCTTGTTCATGACGTAGCCCAGGAGCCCGAAGCCCAGCATCATCCAGACGTCGAAGAGGCTGTTGTTGACCGTGAAGGCGCCGATCGAGGCGAAGATCACGATGAAGCCCATGAGAATCGTGTAGGGGACTCTCAGCATCGAGACGAAGAGCGGGATCAGGAAGATGTTCATGCACAGGAGCAGGAAATTCCCGATGAACTTGCTCGAGATGAGGCCCCAGACCAGATCGGCGTTGTTCTGGAAGAGCAGCGGACCGGGCCGGATTCCCCACATCATGAAGCCCGCCAGCATGATGGCCGTCGTGGGGGAGCCCGGGACGCCCAGGGCGAGCAGGGGGGCGAAGCCGCTGATCGAGGCGGCGTTGTTGGCCGACTCGGGCGAGGCGACCCCCTCGATCACCCCGGTCCCGAACCTCTCCGGGTGCTTGGAGACCCGCTTCTCGGCCAGGTAGGCCAGGAACGAGGCGGTCGTGATCCCGCCGGCGGGGATCAGGCCGATGAAAAAGCCGATGACGCCGCCCCGGAAGATCGCCCAGCGGGAATCGACCCAGTCCTGCCAGGTGAGGAACATGTCCTTCAGCCGGATCTTCTGGTTGAGCATCGTCCGGTCCTCCTCCTGCTCCAGGCTGTTGAAGACCTCGGCCAGACCGAAGATCCCGCAGATGATGACGATGAAGTCGATCCCGCCCAAAAGCTGGGGGACGCCGAAGGAGAAGCGGGGGACGCCGCTCACCACGTCCAGGCCGACGATCGCCAGGAAGAGCCCCGCCAGCGTGGAGATGATGATCTTGATGGGATCCCCGCCGCCGAAGACGGTGAGCATCCCGAAGGCCATCATCGCCAGGCCGAAGTACTCGGGCGGACCGAAGCGCAGGGCGAACTTCGCCAGGGCCGGGGCGAAGGCCATCAGCAGGACGACCGAAAGCGTCCCGGCGAGCCAGGATCCGATGGCCGCCACGGAGAGGGCCGGACCGGAGCGCCCCTGCTTGGCCATCTGGTAGCCGTCCAGGGTGGTCATGACCGAGGAGGATTCCCCGGGGACGTTGATCAGGACCGATGTGATCGTCCCGCCGTAGGCCACCCCGTAGTAGATCCCGGCGAAGAGGATGATCGCCGAGGTGGGGTTGACCGAGAAGGTCAGGGGAAGCAGGAGCGCGACGGCCGTGGGCGCCCCGATGCCCGGAAGGACCCCGACGAGTTGGCCGACGAAGCATCCGGCCAGGCAGTACAGGAGGTTCTCCCAGGTCAGGGAGATGGAAAAACCCATCATCAAGTTGTTCCAGAGTTCCATACGCTAAACCCTTTCTAGAAACCAATCAGGCCCGTGGGCAGCGGGATGTCCAGCGCCTGGCCGAAGACGTAGTGGATGAAGATGGCCGATCCCAGGGCCGTCAGACCGCAGGTCCACAGCTTGTGCTTCCCGATGATCTTCATGGCCGCGGCCGTGCAGAGGGCCAGGCTGACCGAGGCCCCCAACAACGGGATCAGCAGGAAGGCAACGACGATCAGGCCCAGCATCTGGAACCCCAGCTTCGAGCGGGGCTCAAAGAAGGTTTTTCCCTCCGATTTGCTCTTGCTCCGGAACACCTTGATGGTCTCGATGATGCCGCCGATGAGGATGCCGACACCAAGCAGGATGGGCAGGAAACCGGGCCCCGGTCCCAGATCGGTGTAATAGTCCAGATCTCTGGAAAAAACGATGATGAAGAGGCCAAGAAGAGAGACTCCCCAGGCCCCGATACACTCAGCGCGCCACATACATGCTCCTTCTCCTTCCTTAATCCGATGATGGAAACCCCGGACCACAGGCCGGACCTCCCCGCCCGATTCATCCGGGAAGAGGCCCCTTTCTCCGCGGGATGGTACTCCGTTCCCGGGCACGGAACGAACGGGCGCCGGATCGCGGCGCGTGCCGTGGCGGGCCGCGCCGCGATCCGGAATTCCTTAGGCTATTTCAGGAGTCCCAGGTCCTTGAGGATCTCCGCAAAGACGGCCTCGTTCTTGGCCACGAACTTGCTGAAGTCGGCGCCGTTCAGGAAGTAGGGGCTGAGCATGTACTTCTTGAGGTACTGGTCCTTCCAGGCCGACGAATCGCTCATCTTCTTCATGAGGTTCTGGTAGTAGGTGATGACCTCCGGGGAGATCTTGGGAGGGGCCGCGATCCCGCGGAAGAAGTAGAAGACGAAGTCGTAACCGCTCTCCTTGAAGGTGGGAACGTCCTTCAGAAGACCCACGCGGGTATCCTTGGCCACGGCCAGGGGCCTGACCATTTTTGCCTCGTACTGGGGGATGAATTCGCTGGGATTGGCCCAGATCATGTTGACATGGCCGCCCAAGAGGGCTGTGATGCACTCCCCGCCGCTGTTGAAGGGGATGTAGCGCAGCTTGATGTCCGCGGCCTTCTCGAAGAGGCGGTTGCACATCTGGTCTTCCTGACCCGTGGCCGTCCCGCCGATGGAGAGGGTCCCCTTCTTGGCCGCCGCGACGATATCCTGGATCGTCTTGTAGGGGGAATCCGCCTTGACGACAATCAGCTGCTCGTCCAGGGCCAAGTTGGCGATGAAGGAGAGATCCCGATAGGTCGCGGCACCCTTGCCGACGATCAGGGGCCCCGTCACCTGCCCGGAGATGAAGGTCAGCAGCATGTGCTCGTTGCCCGGCGAATGGGCGACCGACGTGGTCCCGATGGTGGCGCTCCCGCCCGGCTGGTTGACGATGAGGAACCGCTCGGGGCAGAGTCTTTCGGTCTTGATGACATTGTCGATGGCGCGGGCATAGACGTCGCTGCCTCCGCCCGGAGCGTAGGGAACGACAAAATTGATCGGTTTACTGGGCTTGAACTCGGCCGCCTGGACCTGGGCAGCGAAAAAAAGCGCCGCCAGAGCGATCATCATGACCGCTTGAAATACCTTCCTTCCGCAAGGACTCGCTTTCATCTTTTCTTCCTCCTCCTGTGAAGACAAAATTTGGTGAAAAAAACTCTGCATCCCCTTAACGCGTCAGATTCGTCTTGAAATGATCCTCTTTACAGACTCCCTATAACACATTCACAGGGTTTATGCGTAGAAGTCTTGCCCCCGGTCAGTTCGCTGCCAGATATTCCAGGCCATGATGACGCCTCCCCTGTCGAAGGGGTCCATGATTATTCCCTTGTAATATCAAATGGAACAGTGCCATCCCGGATCGACGGAACGATCGGGGGTTGCCCGGTTTTCCTCAAAATCTGCCGTCCCTTTGCGGACAGTAAAAACCGAATGAACAGGAAAACGGAGTGAACAAGAGGCGTTGGTGAATCGAGGCATAAGGCCCCCTCCTTGATTCGATCAGGCCCTGCGTCACACCCTGCAGCATGCAGAACCCGATCCGGTGTGTCAACCAGAATGGATCGCCACGGGCCGTGTCGAGAGAGGAGGCATCCCAGGGAGAGGCACGACTCGTGGAGTCGACCATTGCTGCGAACAAAAAGACTCGAGCGAAGTTTCTCCGCAGCTTGCTGCGGAGAGCTTCAATATCGGAGTTCCCCGCGGCCGGCAGGCCGAGGGGAACTCCGATCAAGGTTCGTTACGACGTGGCCAGGCGTTTGCGGAGTTTGCTCCAAATAGCCGCAATCGCCGGCCAGAACAGCAGGAGGAGGCCGGCGGTCATGATGGCGCCGACGAGCCAGTTCGAGAAGAAAACACCCAGGTCGCCCTGGGATCCCAATATCGCCTGGCGGAACGAGACTTCGGTCTTGTCGCCGAGCACCAGGGCCAAGATCAGCGGCGCCAAGGGATAGTCCAGTTTTTTGAAGATATAACCGATAACGCCGAATGTCAGCATGACCCAGATATTGAACATGGCATTGTTCACGGTATAGGCGCCGATCGCACACACCACGACGATGACCGGGGCGATGATGGAGAAGGGAATGCGAAGGATTGCCGCGAACAGCGGTACCGTGGACAAAACGATGACCAGGCCCACGACGTTCGACAGATACATGCTGGCGATCAGGCCCCAGACAAACTCCTTCTGCTCGACAAAGAGCAGCGGACCCGGCTGAAGCCCCCAGATCATCAGGCCGCCAAGCAGCACCGCCGCAGTGGCGGAGCCGGGGATGCCCAGCGCCATCATCGGCAGCAGCGCTGCGCAGCCGGACCCGTGGGCGGCGGTTTCGGGTGCAATCACGCCCTCCAGTTCACCCGTACCGAATTTGTCGCCGTTTTTCGAAATCTTTTTGGCGAGACCATAGCTCATGAAGGATGCCGCTGTTGCACCGCCCGGTTTGAACCCCATCCAGGCACCGATGACCGCGCCGAAGATCACCGTCAGCCAGTACTTGGGCAGCTTTTTCCATGTCTGCCACACGACCTTCGGGTTGATCTTGTCGTCTACGCCTTCGAATTTGAGACCCTCTTCCATGCTGAGCAGGATTTCCCCGACGCCGAACAGGCCGATGACCACGACCAGGAAATCGACGCCCCTGAGCAGCTCGGACCATCCGAAGGTGAGGCGGAGCTGACCGCTGACGTTATCCATGCCGATTTGCGCCAGGCCGAAGCCCAGCATCAGGGAGACGAGGGTCTTGAAGGGATCCTTGCCCGTGCCGACGAAACTGGCAAAGGTCAGAAGATAGACAGAAAAGAATTCGGGCGGACCGAATTTCAACGCGAACTTTGCCACCAGCGGCGCCAGAAAGGTGATCATCAAAACGGAAAAAAGAGCTCCGAAGAACGATCCCGTGAAGGAGGCCGTGAGGGCTTCACCGGCCCTGCCCTGCTGGGCCAGGGGGTAGCCATCGAACGTGGTGGCCACCGAATGCGATTCGCCGGGAATGTTGAACAGGATCGAGGTGATGGCCCCTGCAAACAACGAGCCCCAATAGATGCACGACAGCATGACGATTGCCGAAGTGGGAGACATGGTAAAGGTGAGCGGCAACAGGATCGCAACGCCGTTCGGCCCCCCCAGCCCCGGCAGCACGCCGACGAGGACCCCCAGCATAAGG
Organism: uncultured Syntrophus sp.; assembly: GCA_964403345.1. Classification (GTDB taxonomy): domain Bacteria; phylum Desulfobacterota; class Syntrophia; order Syntrophales; family UBA5619; genus JAKAFS01. Next base: position 5,340 of record CAYOGU010000027.1, read on the forward strand.
CCGACCACCATCATGCCGAGGTTGTACCAGCTAAATATGATCGCGAAGCCATGGAACAGATTTAACAAGTCTTCCACTTGACAATCCTCCTAAGCGGTAACGCTTCAGTTCAGACAACTCAGTAGCCGAACAGGGATTCCAGCGGCCCTTTGGGCAGCGGAACCATGAACTGAATTTCAAACATCCAGAAAAGCAGCGCGGTGATGATGACGCTGGTCAGGATGACCCTAAGCCAGTTGAACCTGCCGATCACCCGCATGAAACCGCCGATGAACAAGGCGGAGGCGACATAGATGCCAGTGAATTGGGTAACCAAAACATAGAGAAGGGCAGGAATTAGCACGAAAAGCACCTGCCTGAAGCTGCCCCAAGAAACAAAGGGCTTACGATTGTTGTGTTTTTTACCGAAAAGCGCCCTGAGAAGAATGACAACGCTTGAAATGCAGAGGATAGCCCCCGTGCGGAACGGAAAGTATCCGCCCTGGGGGCCATCGGAGGCCCAACCTATTCCGATTCTTAGTGAATCCACCATCATCAGAGCGCCGATGAGCATGATGAGGACCGCCACGATCATCTCGACGTTTTGATGCGTCCACCGGCCTGAACAAGGTTGTTCCTGGGTCTGATTCTGTTCCATCTACTACCTCCCATGACGAACGGAGAAGCAAAGCGCCGGTCCGGCGGATCGGCTTATATGGTGCTCAAGACCCGCCGGAACCGGCGTGATTTAAAGCTACTTCTTGGCTGCAAACCCGGCTTCTGTCATTAGCTGCACGTGTTTCGCCATATCCTTTTTCAGGAAATCCACAAACTCGTCTCCAGTGGCATAGTGCCTGGTGAGCGCCATGTTCTCGGTGTAGTCCAGCCATTCCTGTTTGGAAACCACCTGCTTCAGCAGATTGGCGTAAAACGCGGACTGCTCCTTGGTGGTTCCGGGCGGCAGGAAGAAAGCGCGCAACATCTGGTATTGCACGTCGATTCCCTGCGACTTGCAGGTCGGGATATCGGACCATGCGATGTCCGCCACCTTTTTCTTGTAGTCCATGGGCTTCTCCGAGAAGACGCACAGGGGGCGCGCTGTACCGGCCCGCCACTGGGCAACGTTCTCGCTGGGGTTGTTGACATTGGAAGCGATGTGCTTGCCTGCCAGCTGGGTTTGCGCCTCACCGCCGCTTGAATAGGGAATATAGGTTATTTTTTTCCCGACAAATTTCTCAAATGCAACCGTGATGATCTGGTCTTCCCTCTTCGAGCCGGTGCCGCCGGCCTTGAAGGTTCCGTCCGGTGCCGATTTTATGGCCTGCACGTAGTCCTTTGCCGTCTTGTACGGCGCATCCGAATGGACCCACAGGATGAAATCGTCCAGAGCGACCATGGCCACCGGGTTAAATTGGTCCCAGCTGAGCGGCAGATTCTGCGCAATCGGCAGGGTGTAGATGAGGGAGAACGCGACCAGGAGTTTGTGGGGATCGGCCTTGGCCGATTTGACCTCCATGGCGCCCTCGGCACCGCTCGCGCCGCCCTTATTGAAGATCATGACGGGCTGTTTCATCAATTTGTATTTCATGATGATGCCCTGGATTGTGCGCGCCATCTGGTCTGATGCGCCACCCGCACCGGCGGGAACAATGAACTCCACCGGCTTGGTAGGTTCCCAAGCGGCAACAGCGGGAGTTGCGATCGTTACGCCGGCCAAGGCTGCCGCCACGAGCAGCAACGCCCCGAACCACAATTTCCGGATCTGTCCTTTCATCATATCCTCCTTGTTAATCTTGTGGAACAACATTGTTCCGATTTCAATGGGTTGCGAGATAATCCATCGCTGCAAGGACTCCGCCCTTGCCGTGAGCGAGATCCGCACGGGCAAATCCCATCTCAACACCACCCAAAGTACCAATTAGCATGAGGTCGTTGAAATCCCCCAGATGTCCGATCCTGAACACTTGGTCCTTCAATTTTCCGAGGCCGCTCCCCAGGGACATGTTGAAACCATCCAGGACGACCTGCCGAAAGGCATCGGCCCCCTTCCACCCTGGCATCACCACGGCGGTCAAAACCGGGCTGTATTCCGCAGGGTCGAGACAGAGGATCTCCATCCCCCAGGTCCGGACGGCCCGGCGCGTGGCCTCGGCATGCCGCAGATGGCGCCCAAAGACATTCTCGAGCCCCTCATCCGCCAGCAAACGGAGGGACTCCCTGAGCCCGTAGAGCAGGTTGGTCGCAGGGGAACTGGGGAAGAAGCCCCCCTTGTTCGCGTTCAGCATCTCCTCCCACCCCCAGTATGACTTCGGCAACTTCGCCACTTTGGCCGCTGCCAGCGCCTTGGCGCTGATCGCGTTGAAACCGAGCCCGGGAGGCAGCATGAGCCCCTTCTGGGAGCACCCCACCGTGACATCGACTCCCCACTCGTCGTGACGATAATCGATGGAACCCAGGGAGGAAATCGTATCGACCATGAAGAGCGCGGGATGGCCGGTCCTGTCGATCGCCTTGCGGATCTCGGGAATCCGGCTGGTCACGCCGGTGGAGGTTTCGTTATGGACCACATTGACGGACTTGACCTTATGGCCCTTGTCCTCGGCCAGCTTCGCCTCGACCACCGCCGGATCGACCCCGTGCCGCCAGTCTCCGGCGACGAAATCCACCTCCAAACCCAAACGGACGGCCATATTCTTCCACAGGGTGGCAAAGTGGCCGGTCTCGAACATCAAGACCTTGTCCCCCGGAGAGAGGGTGTTGACCAGTCCCGCTTCCCAGGCACCGGTCCCGGAAGAGGCGAAGATCACGACGGGCCCTTCTGTTTTGAAGATCGGCTTGACTCCGGCGAGCACTTCAAGCCCCAAGGCTTTGAACTCAGGACCGCGGTGGTCGATGGTCGGTTTGGACATGGCCCGGAGAACGCTTTCGGGCACATTGGTGGGTCCTGGAATCTGTAAAAAATGACGCCCACTTGGATATGACATCGTTCCCTCCTTCTGGGAAAAAGAACTCTGGCGTTCCCTCATGCACCGGCGCGAGCCGGGACGGGTTGCGCTCAAATGGGGCAGGGGCTGCTCCGGACGGTCCGCGGAAGCGTACGGACCAAGGATATTCCATGGAGGCGACCGAATCGCCCCTGCCCGGTTTTCTACATCGCCGCTACAGAACGGCGCCGATCATTTCTTCCAGTCCGTCCAGGGATGATCCGTGACGGACGGATCCGGAACGCGGTTGAAGACGTTCAAAATCATCTTCGCCTTGGCCAGCGGTTCCATCTTCTTGTCCGTATGGACGATCAGCTTGGCACCGAACTTCTCATTGCAGAGTTTCGAGAGCATCGCCGCTGTCTTGGGGCTCCCTGTCACCGGCAGGCTGGGCCAGAAATAGGTGGAAACCCCCATCGCGACCAGGCTGAGGGCCTCGGCAACCTCTGCGCTCCGGTTGGCCTCGGCGAAACAAGCCAGGATCGGCAGCTCGCAAAGGGCCTTCTTGGAGGCCGCGGCCAGTTCGAGCAGGAACTCCATCACGCCGCCGTTCTCGCTGCAGCCCAAGTCGATGACGGCCGGGAGGTTCTTGCCGGCAATCTTGAGCAGATCGGCCACGGCCTTGCCGGCGTGCTTCTCGCGCTGTTTGGGGTCGAGCAGCCCGTATTTGGCCAGGCTCACGCTGGCATCCCCCTCGGAAACACAGAGAATGCCGTCCTTCAGGAATTCCTGCGCCAGAGTCACGAAGGGCAGGTCCTGGGTGAACTTCACGTTGTTCGTTCCGGCCAGGATCGCGATCCCCTTGATCTTCCCCTTTTTGACGGCGTCGGCTATCTTCTTGACGTCCAAGTCGGCGGCGGAAAGTCCCATCAGGGCAGTCTCGGTTGCCTCGGGAATGTCGCGGGCCACGGAACGACGGAACTTGAACGCCTCTTCGGCCTTCTCGACGACCGCCTTGGCAAAGGCATCCATCTTCTGCCCCTTGAGGGTCTCCGTCGGTACGACGGTGACCTTATACTCCTCGGCAATCGCGGCCAGGGAGGGGTTGACGAACTGGTCACCGGTCACGATCAGGTCCACAGCGCCGGTCATGAGGGGCAGTTCCTGGGAACCGTAGCTCGTCACCGGAGCGAAGGTGTTGGGGCCAAGCACCGGGTCGGTGCAGACACCGGCGACCGTCACCTTCTTCTTGGCCGCAGCCGCGGCGATCTTCGCCTTCAGGACCGGCGAGAATCGGCCGTACAGAACGATGGTGGCGCCGTTACCGCCCAGAACGCCCATGTTAACCTTGACCTCGGCCGGAGCGGCACCGAAGGCCGCCTTCTTGAGGCCGCCCTGGAGCTTCTGGGTGAAGGCGCACAGAAGCGCCGCCTTGAGGGCCCAGAACAGGGTCTCTTCCGCAGAGGCGATGCCGCCTTCCACCTTCTGGGAGGCCTTGAAAAGATCCTTGGCCATGCCCTGGGGGAAGATCCCCGCCGCATCCCAGGCGGCGATCAGGGCCTTGGGGAAAGCCTTCTTCAGGGCGGGGGCGCCGTTCGCCAGGAGGCCCTGAATCGCACTGACGGCCTTCTTCGCTTCGGCCACATTCTTGGGCTTCATGGCCCCGGAAGTGATCCCTTCGACAAAATCGTTGACCTGATCCAGGGTGGCCATGGTCCCCTTGAGGACCAGTTTCAGCAAGGTCTGAACGGCCAGGATGTCCTTGTCCTTTCCGCAGACGCCCATCTTATTGGTATCGCGGAAGGGGTGGCTGATGCAGGGCCCCTGGAGGCAGTCCCGGCAGCTCAGTCCCGATTCACAGAAACCGCACTCGGGGAGCTGTCCCTCGAAACGGTCCCAGGCCAATTTAATCCCTCTGTCTGCCGCTTTCGGCAGGAACTGCTCCGCTGCGTTGTCGGCGGTCTTCTTCTGGATGAACTCCATATTAAATCTCCTTTCTGATCCCTATCGTCCGCGACCTTTCGGTCATCGGTCAAATTGTGATTGCATCCTGTCTGCTGATTAGAACTTCCTCTTCCGATAATCCTTCCTCTCCACCAGGGAGAGGGCTCCGGTCGGGCAGACCTCCGCGCAGATGGGATAGCCCATGTTCCGGCAGCGGTCGCACTTGATCGCCACCTTCATGGATGACGAAGGGTTGATGATTCCAAAAGGACACACCATGACGCACATCCAGCAGGCGATGCAGGTCGGTTCGTTGACGTAAACCAGACCTGTTTCGGGATCACGGCGCATGGTCCCGTTAGGACAGGCGTCCAGGCAGGGGGCTTCCTCGCAATGCCGGCACTGAAGCGCAAACGGTTTGCCCTCCACATAGACCCGGGGCACCGGATGGGGCTCCTCGTTGATGGCCTTGGCGAGCTCCCTGGAAGTGGAGGCGATTTCCGTCCCGCACCAGAGTTCGCACTGATGGCATCCCGTACATTTTTCCTTATCGACCATTAATACTTTCACGTTTTCCTCCTCACTCGCATGGGCTCTTCATCGAAAACAGGCCCGGAAATTATAGTCCGGTATCCATCAACTCCTTGTATTCCGGCTCCGAGAACTCGACAGCGTTTCGTCTCAGGATCGGCAGCAGATCCATGAAACTCAGACGCTCGCTCATGAGCATGGGAATGGAATCGGCGATGTAAACCTGCTTGCGAAGCAGGATCGACATGAGGCCCGCCTTCTGGGTGTGGCCGACCAGGATTGCGCCGACGAGTTTCCCGTTCTTCAGAACCAGTTTCTTGTAGACATCCTTCGTCCGCAGGCGGATCTCCCGGAATTCATCCTCCTCGGTCATGGCGCAGGATTCGGCGGCCGTCACCCCCATGGAGATGGCGGGGATGCCGATGAAGTTGCCGATGGAGTTTCTCCGGTAGGAGCCGGGATAGGCGGTCTTCTTGCCGGCCATGTTGAATCCGGCGATGCGCCCCTGCTCGAAGGCACAGGGCCAGATCGCGTTGAGGAACCAAGTGCCCCGTGCGATGTCGTGGGTCTCCGCGACGTCGCCGGCGGCGTAGATATCCGGGGCGCTGGTCTGCATGAACTCGTCAACCCGGATCCCTTTCATGTCGCCGATCGTCAGCTTCGCCTGGAGGGCCAGGTCGGTCGCCGGACGGACGCCCACGGACAGGATGACCATGTCGCAGGGGAGCTCGCGGTTGTCCGTCACGACAGCCGTGACCTTCTTGTCGCCCTTGAACTGCAAGGCCTTCTCTCCGGTAATCACCTGGATCCCCAGGTCCTCGATCCTCTTGCGGACGATCTCGGCCGCCTCGGCATCGAAGACGGTCGGCATGACCTGGCCGAGCTGCTCCAGAAGCGTGGCCTTGATTCCCCGCCGTGTCAGGCTGATGCAGGCCTCAACGCCAATGGAACCGGCGCCGATGACCACGGCCTTCTTGCCCTTCATAGTGTAGATCTTTTCAGCATCCGCCATGGTCTTGAGGGTGGAAATCCCCTCCTTGTCGACACCGGGGATCGGCGGAACAATCGGCCTGCCGCCCGTGGCCAGCAGCAGCTTGTCGAAGCTATACTGCTTGCCGTCGGAGGCCTTGATGGTCTTGGCGGTGGGGTTCAGATCCGTGACCTTCACCCCCATATGGGGCGTCACTTTCTGTTCTTCAAAGAAATCGTTCGACCTGAAGTTGAGCAGTGGCTTGGAAAGCTCCTCCGCAACGTAGTACGGCAAGAGGACTCTCGAAAAGAGGGGGGTTTCTTCATCGCTGAACAGGTCGATCTGGGAATCCTTATCCAGTGACCGGATGGACTCGACGGCGCTGATCGCCGCGGCGCTCCCTCCTACAATGATGTATCGCATGTTCTTCTCCTTCCTTCATTTCCTCAATGAGTGGCGCAGGGGAACAGGACCTCGGGACAGATGCCCGTTCTCCGTGATTTCAGTACAAGCTGTGGATCGAATAGAGGGGCAGCAGCTCCTTGAAGAGCTGTTTTCCCCGGGTCACATTGTAGTTGCCGCAGGAACAGCATTCCGCCATCTCGATGCAGCAATCCTCGATCGTCCGCCGTCCCCTTTTGACGTCGCGGACCATCTTGCGGACCAGGTCCGAGGCGATCATGGCGTGACCGCACATGGTGACCGTCTGGAGGATCTCGAAATCAGGAAGCCGGCTGGTGTTTCCCCAAGTGCCCAGGGAATACTCGAGAGAGTGGATCCTGCCCAGTCCCGCCTCGTTCATGCACTGCTGCACGACGTCAGTCACGCCGGAGATGATGACCGAGATGCCGGGGCGGTCCTCCTTGAGTTCCTTGAGCAAGGAAACGATCTTCTCCCTGTTGTCGAAGGTGCACTCGACGATCGTCCCGTCCGTCACGCGCTTCAGGATGTCGTCCATGGTGGTATTATATATGTTGCCGGTCTTCATGTCGCCCAGGTTGACCGGGCCGTGCTTGTAACAGATGCTCAAAAACTTCTGGGTCTTGGGTGCCGAACCCTTCTTGTTGACGCCGGTGGCCGGGCAACCAAGGACGATGAAATCGTTGCTCAGGCTCTCCCGGGTACCCCTGCGGTGCAGACTGTGTGTCATGATGCTCCTCCTTTACTTTTCATCCTCGTAGAACTTGAACTGCGGCTCGCCCAAGCCCATGTTGTTCTTGCTGTTGATGGAATGCCACAGACCCATTTTCTTGAAGACGGGAACGATGGGGATTTCTCCCTCCGGCGGAACCTTTGTGATAACTTCCAGGGTGAAGACCGTATCCAGGGTCTTGGCCACTTCCTGGAGGACCTTGAGGACTTCGGGCAGCTTCTCCAGTTTGCACTTTCCCTCGATGATGGCCGAGGTCGCCTTCTCGTTGACCACGTCGTCGCGGAGTTTCCCCGTCTTCTTGTTGGACATAAAGTGGGTCACGGGATTTTCCGCCGCCAGTTCGTAGCCAAGGTTGGCCCTCATCAGAGCCATCGCCACGGTTTCGACATCCCGGAAGTAGGCGCCCACGCCAGGCCGACCCAGCTCGATCCCCACGCCGACCTCGCCGGGGAGGAAGGTCCCCTTGACGTCGTTGGTCTTCATCTCCTCGGTTCCGCGGCCAGGCGTCTGGGAACCCATGAACTCGATCATGGGGTTGCTCAGCACGCCGCGCACCTCACGGGGCCAAGGTTCTTCCGGCTGGAACAGGGCGTTCACCGGGCAGATTTTGGCCCGAAGGCACATCCCGCAGTCGGTGCAGGCGTCCTGATCGATCTCGATGTAGACCCGACCGGGGATTTTTTCATGCCGATGATAGGACTGGATCCTTCCCATCGGGCAATAGGGGAAACACCTCTTGCACGCGATACACTTGTCCTTGTCTGCCTTCATACTACCTCCTCACTTGATATTGCCTCTCGCCTCTTCCATGCCAAGCCGTACAACGCGGGTTTCGGCCGGAAACTCCTAACGGGGCTAGGGCGCCTCACGATTGGTCTGAAGCGCATCCTCCTTGGACTGTCGGATGTGAATCCGCATGACCCGCTCGCAGAGTTCCGGGTCCCTGAGCTTCAGGGCCAAGAGAATCTGCCGATGGCCGTCGCTGGCCCTCTTTGCCGCGCCGAGATACTGAAGGGTGTCCTTCCGGTATCTCAGCACATATTTCCTCATATTGACGATCAGATTGTGAAAACGGCGCTTGTCCGCCACCAGACCGTGGAGAGTGTCGTGAAACTGGGTGTTCCAGTGAAAGACCTCTTCGATCCGCTTGCGCCCGAGGGCTTCATCCGCCCTGTCGACGATCCCTTCGAGCGTCGCGATCTGCCCGTCGGTAATCCGTTCGCAGATGATCTTGAGGGTGTAGCCCTCCAAGACCGTCCGGAGCTCGAAAAGGTCCTCGATCTCCTCGGAGGAATCGTGGGGAATGCAGAAACCGCGGGATTCCAGACGCTCGATCAGGCCGTCCTGCTCAAGCTTGTGGAGGGCCTCCCTCACCGGTGTCCGGCTGATCCCCAACTCCTCGGCCAGATGCTCCTCCGTCAGCCGTTCTCCGGGGGTGAAATGTCCGGACAGGATGCTGGACTTGAGGTGCTCGTAGGTCTTCTCCCGAACGGAGAGGCCGCTCTTTTTTGGTTTGCCGGATCGAGGTGGCTTCATGATTGTATCCAAAATTGACGTTTGGATAGACTATATTTTTTGTTTATTACATCGCAAACAGCTTGTCAAGATAATTTGCGGAAAATTATCTAATTAATTTTATTGCATATTGAAAAGAAACGGTCTTTTGTGTCCTCTCTGGAAGGGATATCGCCCTATTCCAGCAGACTCAATTTTTGGATACATTTTTACCCTTGTATCCAGGCTTTTCTTATGCTAGATAAGCGACGTACTTGGGAGGGCGTTTCGACCTCCTTGATTTTTTTTTGCGGAAAGAGGAACATCCACGATGGCGTACAAAGTGACCGTGGACAGGAAGAAATGCAACGGCTGCGAGGAATGCCTGGAGGTCTGCACGGGGGGCATGTTCAGGATGGACCGGGGCAAGGCGGTCCCATCCGAGGACGTGGAATGCATGGGCTGTGAAACCTGCGTGGGGGTCTGCGACGAAGAGGCCATCACCATCACCGCCAGCGGGGTCGCCCTGTCCCCCACCTGTATGAATCTCTTGAGCGTATTGGATGAAATGGACGACGAAGAGGAAATCCGCCGGTCGAACCGCGCTTGACCAAGGAGGAAGACCATGCGTTCCGACAAGATGAAGAAAGGCCTGGAAAGGACCCCACACCGCTCCCTGTTCAAGGCCCTGGGGTTGACGGACCGGGAGATCGAACAGCCGATGATCGGCATCGCCAACTCGGCCAACGAGCTCATCCCGGGCCATCTGCATCTGCACCAGATCTCCGAAGCGGTCAAGGCCGGCGTCCGGATGGCTGGCGGCACGCCGATGGAGTTCTTCACGATCGGGGTCTGCGACGGGATCGTCATGGGCCACGAGGGGATGAAGTACTCCCTCTCCTCGCGCGAGCTGATCGCCGACTCGGTCGAGTCGATGGCCATGGCCTACCCCTTCGACGGCCTCGTGCTCATCCCCAACTGCGACAAGATCATTCCAGGCATGCTGATGGCCGCGGCGCGCCTGAACATCCCGACGATCGTGATCAGCGGGGGCCCCATGCTCTCCGGCGATTTCCAGGGTAAAAAGACCGACCTCATCAAGGTCTTCGAATACGTGGGCAGGGCCAAGGCCGGGACGATGACGATGGAAGAGCTCCGCGAGGCCGAGGGTTGCGCCTGTCCGGGCGTTGGCTCCTGCGCCGGGATGTTCACGGCCAATTCCATGAACTGCCTCACCGAGGCGCTGGGGATGGGGCTTCCCGGAAACGGAACGATCCCGGCCGTCTGGGCGGAACGGATCCGCCTGGCCAAGGAGGCCGGCATGCAGGTCATGGACCTCGTGAAGAAGGACCTCAAACCCTCCGACATCCTGACCCCCCAGGCCTTCGAGAACGCCATCCGGGTGGATATGGCCTTCGGCGGCTCGACGAACACCTCGCTCCACCTGCCGGCGATCGCCCGGGAGGCGGGGGTGCCGCTCGACCTCAAGACCTTCAACGCCTTCAGCGACAAGACCCCGCACCTGTGCTTCATGGCCCCGGCCGGCCCCCATGACCTCCACCAGCTCCACCTGGCAGGCGGCATCCAGACCCTGATGCAGGAACTCTCCCACCGCGACATGATCCACAAGGGGGCCATGACCGTGACGGGCAAGACGGTCGGGGAAAACCTGGCCGGTCGGAAGGTCCTCGATCCCGATGTCATCCGTCCCCTGGAGAAGCCCTATCGCGCCACGGGGGGCCTAACGGTCCTCTTCGGGAACCTCGCCCCGGAAGGTGCCGTGGTCAAAAGTTCCGCCGTGGACGATTCGATGCTCCGGCACACCGGCCTGGCCCGGGTCTTCGACTCGGAAGAGCCGGCCATGAAGGCAATCATGGACGGCAAGATCCATGCGGGGGACGTGGTCGTCATCCGCTACGAGGGGCCCAAAGGGGGGCCGGGGATGCGGGAAATGCTCTCGCCGACCTCGGCCATCGTCGGGATCGGCCGGGACAGGGACGTCGCGCTTCTGACCGACGGCCGTTTCTCCGGCGGCAGCCGCGGCGCGGCGATCGGCCATATCTCGCCTGAGGCGGCGGAAGGGGGCCCCATCGCAGCCGTGCAGGAGGGCGACCGGATCGAGATCGACATCCCCGGCAAGAAGCTCAACCTGCTCATCCCCGAGGAAGAGCTCAAGGCGCGCCTGGCCCGGTGGAAGCCGGTAAAGCGGGAACTCAAGGGTTACCTGAAACGCTACGCCGCCCAGGTCAGGGGCGGCCACACCGGGGCCACCTTCGAGTAGCACGGCCTCTGTCTCCCTAGGGCATGACAAGAAGCCCCTGCCAATGTTTCACGACAGGGGCTTCTCTGCATATATCTTATAGACACGCGAGGTGAAGGCTCCCTAGGCTGCCTCTTTTTCCAGATGCTCTTCCCCCTCTTCTCATTTTGAAGTCATCAATCAAAGCTGTCCTCACCAAGGGGTATGAAGTCAAGGACGCCGTCTTTGCCAAGAAGCGAGGGCTTACGGTGAGGTAATTGATCCCATTTGGGCCCCTATGTTAAAGGTGCCGTATAGATTTAGAAGCTTACTATGACTTTAATCGGCAGTGAGAGCAAGGCCCGCAAGTATCTGTCGAAAAAATGCCTTAAAAATGGACATCGATTTTGCCCTCGCTGTCACTGTCGAAAGTTATACAAACTGGCCGATGAGAGATACCGTTGCTCGCGTTGCGAGTACACCTTCCATGACTTCTCCGGAAGGTGGATCAACCAGGGGCGATTGACTTGTGTCCAGTGGCTGTCTCTCATCAAGCTCTTTGAGTTAGAGGTTTCCGTCCGGAAGATGTCCCAGCAGATGGGCTTGTCCTACCGGGCCGTGTATCGGGCCGTGAGCGCCATCCGTTTTTCGATCCTGAGCCATGCCAGAGATGCCGAAGGATTTCTGGATGGAGAGATCGAACTGGATGAAAGCGACTTCGGCGGCAAGCGCAAAGGAAAGCGAGGTCGTGGTGCCGCCGGCAAGGTTCCCGTCTTTGGGATCCTGGAGAGAAACGGTGTTGTTCAGGTTACCGTGGTTCCCGACGTGACGGCCGAAACACTGTTGGGACTCACGGTCAAGAAGGTCCGCAGAGGCTCCGTCGTCTACACCGACAAGTTCAAAAGCTACGACAGCCCAATGTTCTGCGGATACCGGCACCTGAATGTGGATCATCAAAAACGCTTCTCTTCCGGAAAGGTCTACATCAACGGCTTAGAGGGGTTCTGGAGTTGGGCCAAGGAACGATTCATCAAACATCATGGCGTCTCCAAAGAACATTTCCCTCTCTATTTGAAAGAACTGGAGTTCAGGTATAATCACCGTCACTCCGATATCTTTGACAACGTCGCCAATTACCTCTGTGATTTACTGCCAAAACGGGACTAATTACCTTTTCCAATCTATTTTCCTCATGCGCCAGAGAAGCGCGAAATGGATACCTCTTCATGACCTCGACGAGGTCGGAAAGGCCACCACTTGGTGGATGATGGAATACAATGTGTTGCGATCCCATGATCCCTTGGATGACCTGACGCCCTTGGAATATAATGCCAAAGAACGCCACCTACTCCATTTTGAAGTGGTCTCTTGACAGGGAATCTGACGCTTCTATGGATCGCTGCAGATCCGGTCCTTCCCCTCCCTTTTCGCCTGGTACATGAGTTGGTCGACGCGGTGCACGAAGGCCTTCATCTCTTCCCGCGGATGGTACTGTCCGAGTCCCATGCTTAGCGTCAGGCGGAGGTGATCGCCGGACTCGAGGGACAGTTCCTCTTTCTCGAATTCCGTCTTGATCCTCTCCGCCATGATGACGCCTTCCGCGCTTTTGGTCATCGGCAGCAGGATGGTGAATTCCTCGCCGCCATAGCGATAGGCGGAATCGGTGTTGCGCAGACATCTTTTGATCACCTGGCCGAGCCGTGTCAGGGAACGGTCTCCCTCCACATGGCCGCACGTGTCGTTGAAGGCCTTGAAGTTGTCGAGATCCAGAAGGATGAGCGATAGGGGCACGCCGTAACGGTTGACACGGCCGATCTCCATCTGCAACTGGTCGAAGAAGTGCCGGGAATTGTAGAGCTGGGTGAGCCCGTCGATAATGCTGAGTTCGCGGTATTTTCGTTCACTCTCCTTCAGGGCCTCTATCATCCGGTTGCGTTCGGTGACGTCGACGCAGGAGACCACGGTCTTTTTCGTTCCAGGAATGATATCGGCCTTCAGATAGACATCCACGAGGTGCCCGTCTCGGTGCACGAGACGGAACTCGTAGGATCTTTCCGCTAAGTGTGCATTCGGCCCTCTCCGCAGATGGTGTTGGCGGATCATCCTTTCCACGTCGGATGGATCGACGAACTCCGGCCACTTTCGCCCTTCGAGGTCCCTCAGCGAATAGCCGGTCAGCTTTTCGAATTCGCTGTTCGAAAGAGAGATTGTCATGTCCTCCTCAATAATCAGCATCGCGGTCCCCGTGTTTTCGAAGATGCTTTTGTATCGGATCTCGCTTTCGCGC
>CAYOGU010000028.1:0-18842 GCA_964403345.1 uncultured Syntrophus sp.
GAATCGGCGGTTCGTCTCCTTGTCTCGATGGTCGTCCTGATCCTCATCTCCTACGGATACGAGCTGGTCCGGGAACGGTATCGCATCGAGGCGAAGCAGCGGCAGCGGATGCTGGAGGAGGAGAAGGCAAACCTCCTGGAGGCCAAGCACGAAGCCGAGAAGGCGAACCTCGCCAAGTCCCAGTTCCTGGCGAACATGAGCCACGAACTGCGCACGCCCCTCAACGGCATCATCGGCTTTACGGAGCTCCTGGCGGACCGCCATGCCGGAGATCTCAACGCCACGCAGGAGGAGTACCTCGCCAACGTCCTCCAGAGCAGCCAGCACCTCCTGGCGCTCATCAGCGACATCCTGGACCTCTCCAAGGTGGAGGCGGGCCGGATGGAGCTGGAGCTCGGCGAGGTGGACCTCCAGCGGCTCCTGGACGGGAGCCTGATCGTGGTCCGGGAGTGGGCCCGCAGGCAGGGGGTCGTCCTGGAGGCAAAACGGGACGGCCTGCCCGCCACGGTCCGGGCCGACGAGCGCAAGCTCAAGCAGATCCTCTACAACCTTCTGTCCAACGCGGTGAAGTTCAGCCCGAACGGCGGACGGGTGACGGTCCTCGGTGAGATTCTGCGCCGGGAAGAGGGTCGCTGGACGGACCGCGGCGGGGAAGGGATCCCGGCCGCCCTCGCCGGGGGCGACGGGTCCTGGCTCAAAGTCACCGTCAGGGACACGGGGATCGGGATCCCCCGGGAGGACCTGGAGAGGATCTTCGAGCCCTTCGAGCAGGGGGACAGCTCGAACACCCGACGGTTCCAGGGGACGGGGTTGGGGCTCTCCCTGACCCGCAAGCTCGTGGAGCTCCACGGCGGGGCCGTCTGGGCCGAGAGCCCCGGACCCGGGCAGGGCGCCACCATGAGCTTCGTCATCCCCATCGGATAGATGCCCGAATCCCTCGCCTGCGAAAGCAGGCCCGTTCGGCCCGCCCGATCCACCGCCGGAGCCCTCCAATCCCCCTTCAGGGTCCAGCCGGAAGAGTGAACAGGAGCGGTCCGCGAAACCTATCGGCCTGGGGCCGGAAAATCCAACAGGACCTAAAGTTTTCCAGCCCTTCTGACGATAGGAAAGGCAGAGAAAGCGGCAATTTGCGCCCAATGGATTTTGGTGGACGATATCGGCCTGCCCATCGGACTAATGCGCTGGACAAGCATAACGAATCGATTTTTGAAAGATTATGGGAATCATCAACATCAAAGACCTGAAGCCCAAGATGGTGCTTCTGGGCGATATCAAAGACTGCAGGGGAAGGCTTCTCATCAGCAAGGGCACTGTCCTGAACGACAAGTACCTGAAGATCTGCAAGATGTGGGGGGTCGTCGAGGCCGACGTCCAGGGGATCTCCCCCGAAGACCTCTACGCTTCGGCGATCAACAGCTTCGATGCAGCGGCCGTCGAGGCCGCCGAGCAGATCGTTCAGGAACGTTTCTGCCACAGCGACATGACCCACCCGGCGATCAGGGAACTGGTCCGTCTGTCCACCCTGCGGATCGCGTCGGGAAGGATACCCTATCCGGAGACCGACCAGGACGACGATGCGGCCATCCAACTGCACAAAGAAGAACTCGATCGGATCAGAAAGAGAATCCCCCTGAACGTCAATACGGCGCAGTATATCGGGGACACCACCAAACTCTCGACGCTGCCGGACATCTACCGGCAGATCATCGGCACCATCTCGAAGCCATCCAGCTCCACCTACGACATCGAAAAGGTCATCCGGACGGACACCAATCTGGCGGCTCGGGTGTTGAAGATCGTCAACAGCGCCTTTTACAGTTACCCGTCGAAGATCGACAGCCTCTCGCACGCCGTGAACATCATCGGGACGAAACAGCTGAGCACCTTGGCCATGGGGATCAACATCACCAGCGCGTTCAAAAACATTCCTTCCGAGATCATCAACATGAAGATGTTCTGGAAGCACAGCGTCCTCTGCGGGATATGCGCCAAGCTGATCGCCGGCTACAAGAACATCCAGAACACGGAGCGGATGTTCGTGGCGGGGCTGCTCCACGACATCGGTCGCCTGGTTCTGTACAATTACCTGCCCATCGAATCGCTCTTCGCCGCGACCACGGCAAGAAGCAAGCACAGCCTCCTCACGGTGGCCGAACGGGAACTCTTCAACTTCGACCATTCCACGATCGGCGGCGATCTTCTCAACAAATGGCAGCTCTCCCTTTCCCTCGAGGACTGCATCCGCCACCACCACGCCCCGGAAAGATCCAAAAATCGGGTCGATTCATCCATCGTCCATCTGGCCGACATCATGACCAATGCCATGGGGATCGGATCCAGCGGAGAGAGGTTCATCCCGCCCCTCAAACAGGAGGCATGGGTACAGCTCGGCATCACGCCGAATACCCTGTCCGTCACGATGGAACAGGCCGAACAGCAACTGGAAGAAGTATTCGAACTGATCTATACCGATGAACAAACCCATTGATCCCAAGAACGACGCCTATCTCCAAGAACGCCTCAACCATCTCGAAGGCGTCGAACGGTTCGTCATCGATTCGCTCGAACTTGCGGCATCCCTCGGCGATTTTCAGAACAGCATCAACAAGCTCCAGGACGTCACCACGATCCTCGAAGAGACGGGGATCAAGGTTCAGAGCCTGATCCCCTTCGAAACGGTCGCTTTCTTCCTCGTGGATGAGGAGAGCAACTTCTTCAACCTGAAGCATATCGATTCCGAACAGCACAGGGCGGATATCCAGAAAGAAGTGGACAACGCGATCGATGACGGGATCTTTGCCTGGGCCTTGAGGGAAAAGAGGCCGGTCGTCGTCCCCACCAAAGGCCAGAATAAATCCCTGATCCTCCACAGCATGGCCACGACCACGCGGATCCGCGGCATGTTTGTCGGGTTGCTGAAGAACGACGTGCGCAGCATCCTGAACGTCTCTCTGTCCCTGGTCTCCTTCGTCCTGTCCAACAGTGCCAATGCCATCGAAAGCTTCGAGCTGTACCGGAGAATCCGGGAGATCAACAGCAACCTGGAGGGGATCGACAACTACCGGCTCCTGTTCGAGGCGGCACCGGACGGCGTCGAGATTATCGATGCCGAGGGGCATATCATCCACACCAACGAATCCCAGCAGAAGCTTCTGGGCTACGGCCATAAGGACCTGACGGGAAGCCTCGCTTCGGACCATTTTTCGCAAAAAGGCCGGTATCCCCTGTTGAACGACCCTTCAACGCTCAACGAGAACGGCTATTGGGAAGGGGAGGTGGAGCTTGTCACGTCCACCGGCGAGCTCGTGCCGGTCTGGAGAAAGGAAAAGGCCCTCTACGACAAGGACCGTCGGTTCATCGGGGCCGTGGTTTTCAACCGCGACCTCACGAAGCGCAAGAAGGGGGAAGAGGAAAGGCGCAACCTGATGGAGCGGCTGCAGCGTTCGGAGAAGATGGAGGCCCTCGGCCAACTGGCGGGCGGCGTGGCCCACGACCTGAACAACGTCCTGGGGATCATGAGCGGCTATTCGGAACTGCTGATGGAAGAGATCCCCGAAGGGCACCGGACCCGGACGCACGTCGAAAAGATCTTTCAGTCCGCGGAGAAGGGAGCCGCCATCATCCAGGACCTCCTCACCCTGGCCAGGCGGGGCGTGACTGCGTCGGATGTGATCAACCTCAACAGCATCGTCTCGGATTTTCTCAAGACTCCGGTCTTCGAAAAGATCAAGGACTATCATCCCCGGGTGAGCTTCCGGACGGCCTGCGACGGGAACCTGCTGAACATCAAGGGGTCCCCGGTCCACCTGGAGAAGACCCTGATGAACCTGGTGTCGAACGCAGCGGAATCCATATCCGGCGAGGGAGAGGTGACGATCGGGACGGAGAGCCGCTACCTGGACAAACCCATCCGGGGTTACGATGATGTCAAAGAGGGGGATTACGCCGTCCTGACCGTTTCCGATACGGGGATGGGCATCTCGCCAAAGGATAGGGAGAAGATCTTCGAGCCCTTCTACACCAAGAAGAAGATGGGCAGGAGCGGGACCGGACTGGGATTGGCGATCGTCTGGGGAACGGTGAAGGATCACAACGGCTATATCGATATCCAGACGGAGATTGGGGAAGGGACCATCTTTACGCTGTACTTCCCGGTGACGCGCGAGGAGACGACCGCAACGAAGCAGAAAGAACCCATCGAACGATACCTGGGCAAGGGGGAATCCGTTCTGGTGATCGATGATGTCGCCGAGCAGCGCGAGATTGCCTCGAGGCTGCTTAGCCGGCTTGGGTATCAGGTCCATTCCGTTTCCGGCGGGGAAGAGGCGGTGGAATATCTCAAGGGGAACCAGGCAGACATCCTGGTCCTGGACATGATCATGGAGCCTGGGATCGATGGCCTGGAGACCTATAAAAGGATTCTGGATATCTACCCCAGGCAGAAGGCGATCATCGTCAGCGGTTTTTCCGAGACCGATCGGGTCAAGGAGGCACAGAAGCTGGGGGCGGGGGCCTATGTCAGGAAGCCCTATGTGATGGAGAGGATCGGCATGGCCATCCGCGACGAACTCCGGAGGGCCTAGCGTAGCGGATCCCCGATTCCATGGAGCGCCAACTGCTGTTCAGCTGTGATCGCAAGGACCTCCGCAGAGTTCGGGACAGCAGGAGGCCGCTGGAGGTCCGGATGAAGACCGGCCCTCCTCTGTTTCCCGGAGGAGCCGGTCCCTGAACGGCTGAAGAGAAGAAGGGAGCGTCGGCACCGGCGGCTGTCGACGGGGTCACCTTGTCCATCTCCGCCACGGCCGTGTTCAACTGGTTGATCCCCCGGGCCTGCTCGTCGGAGGCGGTTGCGATCTCGTCGACCAGTTGTCCGGTTTTCTTCGATATGGCCGCGTTCTCCTGGAACGCCTCCTGGGTGGCGCCTGTCAGTTCGGTGCCCTTGCGTACCGCCCTGATCGTGTTCTCGATCAGACTGCTGTTATTCTTGGCCGCTTCCGCCGCCCTCATGGCCAGTTTTCGCACTTCATCGGCCACGACGGCGAATCCGGCCCCCGCCTCCCCGGCCCTGGCCGCATCGACCGCCGCATTCAGCGCCAGGAGGTTCGTCTGAAAGGCGATCTCGTCGATCGTCTTGATGATCTTTCCCGTTTCTTCGCTCGACCGGGTGATCTCGCCGACGGCTCCGGTCATCTCCGTCATGTGCCGGTTCACCTTTTCCACGATCTGACCGGCTTCGGCCATCATCGCCCTGGCCTGGTTGGCGTTGTCGGCATTCTGCCGGGTCATGGACGACATCTCCTCGAGCGACGAGGAGGTCTCCTGGAGCGATGAGGCCTGCTGTGTCATCCCGTGCGCCAGATGCTGGCTGGAGGACGCCACCTGGGAGGCCGCAGAGGAGACCTGATCGGTCCCGCCCTCGATGCCGGCGATCACCCGGTTCAGGGGGCCGGTGATGGACCGATGGACCGGACGATCAAAAGGCTCACAAGGCACACCACGATCAGCCCGATGATCCCGACCACGGCGATCCTGGCGATGATCCCGGAGGTGATCTCATCGTAATGGGTGTTGGGTCACCCCCACGTAGAACATCCCGATGATCCTGCCGTCGGCCGTCTTGATCGGTTCGTAGGCCGTCTGGTTCCAGATCCCGGCGACATTGGCCTTGCCGATGTAGACCTTCCCGCCCGTCAGGGTCGCATCAACGACGTTCCGGGCCGCCTTGGTCCCCACGGCCCGCTCGCCCTTGGGCATCTTCACATTGGTGGACACGCGGGTATCGCCCAGAAAGAGCGTGACCGTATCCCCGGTCAACTCGCCGATCGTATCGCTGATCGTGAAATTGCCGTCCATCTGGGCATCGCCCTTGAACAGCTTACCGTCCCGGATGGACCAAGCCCCCGGCTGCTTCTCGTTCAGGAGGGCTCTGCCCATGGCCAGGTCGCCGACCAGTTTCTCGTGGGCCGTGCCGATCACCTTGCTGTTGACGATGAAGGCCGTCGAGAATCCGATGGCAATCAGGATCAGCACAGAGAGAAGTACAAGCAGGAAGATCTTTGTTTTCAAATTCGTCTTCATCCGTCATTTCTCCTTTCTTGATCGATTGGATGCGGGCATCTGCGGATGCGCCACCCGGAATGGGCTCCAAGATGGATGATGCGTGGCAGCCGCCCCGGATGCCTCGTAACATGCAATTTTCGCAATATAATCAATAAAATATACCAATATTGGCATAGAATGAATGATGGATCGTAAAGAGTAAAAACCAGCAACGTTACAACTCATTGATTATATGTGGGAAAATCGAGAGTTGTCTCCAAATCTTGTGAGTAATTGTTCAACGAAATATTGTCTATGGATGGCTTGCCATGGTAAGCCTAACTATCCGTTAAATCGGCAGAATATAAATTACCAGTGTAAGCTGTCTTTCTTGTAAGTTGCTTTTCATGCAGTCCCAAAATTTGCAAACAACGCTCGTTTTTCTTACAATTTAGACAATTTATAAGCATTTTTGACGGATATCTGATTCGGCCGGAAAGGGGTGGACCAAGGACAGCCTCAGCCCCATTTGCCAGGAGTACTTCGGTGCGCAGAAGAATCCTATCTGTTCAAAATTATTTTGTGATTTTTACTGGAGACCGGCTGTTTTCAGACCTCAATCCCGCCACGGGAGGGGGATGGATCGGCGGGACCGTCCGGGGCATTGAACGTCGGTTTGCCGCTAGGATCCTGAGGGTATGGACAGAGCCCGGATTCAGCCGGACAGGAACGCAGGGAAAGGGGCTTTCGCGTTGACAGGACAAGGGGTATCGATTAGACTTCCCCCTCACGAAAAAATCCTCCCACGGAGAGATGCCATGAAGAGACGTGCGATCCTGACGATTGTCCTTTCCGTCCTGGTCTTTTGCCTGACCGCCTCGGTCTCGGCAGGCCCCATCATTGACCAGATCCTCAGCAAGAAAGAATTGGTGGTCGGCACCTCGGCGACCTATCCGCCCCTGACCTTCAAGACCAAGGGCGGTGTCGTGGCCGGGTTCGACATGGACCTGGCCCGTGCCATCGCCGCGGCCATGGACGTCCCGCTGCGCGTGGAGGTCATCCCTTTCGATGAGTTGATCCCTGCCCTCGAAAAGGGCCGCATCGACATGATCATCTCCAGCATGACCATCACGGCGGAGCGCAATCTGCGGATCGCTTTCGTGGGGCCCTATTTCATCTCCGGCCAGTCGATCCTGACCACCAAGACGGCGGCGATGGATATCAACAGTCCATCCGACGTCAACATGCCCGGCTTCCGCATCGCCGTGCCTCGGGGGACGACCACGGAGATCATCGCGAAGAACATCCTGCCGAAGGCCGATCGGGTTCCGGCCGCTTCCACCGGCGACGCCCTGAAGATGCTCCTGGACGGGAAGGTCAAGGCGATGATGGCCGACTTCCCCTATGTGACGGTCGAGGCGATCCGATATCGGGACAAGGGGCTCGTGAGCAATGCACCGTTCACCTCAGAGCCCCTGGGGATCGCCATCCGTCCGAACGACCCCCTCATGGTCAATTTTCTGGAAAATCTGCTCGGGACCATGCGCGGCAACGGGATGCTCAACGCCGCGACCCAGCGCTGGTTCAAGGAATCGGATTGGATGGCGGACCTGCCCTGAGGCGCAACGGTCCCTGCGGGATTGCCGGCGGGAGGGACGACGTCTGGCCGTTCCCCCTGCCGGGGCCGGTCACCGACACGGAAACTCCCTGGTCTCATCGGGGATCGGGAACCAATCGCCGCTGGAGCAGGCGGTTGTACGGAAAAGGGCCTGCCTTGAACAGGCAGGCCCCGGTTCAACTCGTCGTTTCTTGCGAATCGTCGGCGGCCATCGCCGCGATCGTATTGCTGGCGGTGCCGCTCTTGCCGGAGAATATCTCGGCGAAAGTCTCCGGATCGTTTTGAGCGAGCCCTTTGGCGATATTCAGATATTTCAGAATGGAGGCGGTATCGATGCCTTCGTTCTGCAACGTTGCGGCAAAGAGCCGGACATTGTTCATGGCATCGGCCACACCCGATTTCTCCGCCGCGCTGGCGATGGTCTTCAGGGACGAAGAAATGGCGGAGAGCTGGCAGCAATCGGTCAAGCCGGTGTAGATGGTTTCGGCCAAGCTGGACGACGAAGAGGATTCGTCCAGTGAATCGAGCAGGGCCGATTGGGACGCGCTCTTCAGTTTTGCAAGCTGCAGGGAAAGCGAGTCGGTACCGGATAACAGGGAACTCAAGGATACAGTGGACATATTCACCCCTATTCGGAAAAAGATCGCTATACGTTCAATTATCTAATCGGCACAATCCCGAAAAACTTTAATCGGGGCAGCTCCCCCGGGTTAAGCAGCTTAGCCCGCGATCCGAGGCAAATCCAGTCTTGACAACGGTCCATGGGTCTGTGTTATTCCGTTCATCATGAATGAACCCACAGCGTCTCGGTTCCCCTTCGGGCCGGACGGGATTTTTTACGGGTGGTGGATCGTCCTGGCCTGCTTCCTGATCAGCCTCTACGCAGGCGCCATTATCCACTATGGATTCACCGCCTTCTTCGATCCCCTCGTCAGGGAATTCGGCTGGAGCTATACCCAAATCTCCTTTGCCATGAGCCTCAGGGGCGTCGAGATGAGCTTCATGTCCCCCCTGATCGGCTTCCTCGTGGACCGTTACGGCTCCCGGCGGCTCGCCTTTTGCGGGGTCATCACCATCGGCCTCGGTTTCGTGCTTCTGAGCTATACCCGGTCGCTCTGGCTGTTCTATGGAAGCATCCTCCTGATTGCCCTGGGAGGGGGCGGCTGTGCCGCAGTCGTTTTCATGCGGGTCGTCACCCACTGGTTCCGCAGGAAGATCGGTCTGGCCCTCGGCATCACGAGCTCCGGATTCGGCGCCAGCGGCATCCTGCTCCCCTCCGTCGTCTGGCTGATCGACGACTTCGGCTGGCGGACGGCCGTGGTCATCATGGGGGTGGTGATGTGGATCATCGGCATCCCCCTGGCCTTTGTCATCCGCAACACCCCCGAGGCCTATGGGCTCCAGCCGGACGGCGGGAAAGGCTATTCCCAAATCAAGGTCGGATTGGACCCGTCGGACAGTGAAGAGGACGACGTTTCTTTCCGGGATGCCCTGAAAGACAAGGCCTTCCTTTTTATCGCCCTCTGCGAGGGCATCCGCATGATGGCGCTTGCGGCCATCGTCGCCCACATCATGCCATACCTGAATCTTCTCAACATCCCGCGGACGACGGCCGGGTGGATCGCCGGTCTCGTCTCGCTTCTAAGCATCGCCGGCAGGTTCGGATTTGGCTGGTTCTCAGACTTCCTCGATAAACGACATGTCGCCGCCTTGTCTTTCGGCATGATGAGCCTGGGGATGTTCGTCCTGTGCTACGTCGATGCCCTGTGGGCCATGATCCTGTTCCTCGTCTTGTTCCCCGCGGGGTTCGGAGGAGCCATTACGCTAAGGGGAGTTCTCCTGCGGGAATACTTCGGGCTGAAGGTCTTCGGCCGCCTGCTGGGCATTGTCATGGGGTTTTCCGCGATCGGCGGGATGATCGGCCCGACGGTGGCCGGATTCGTTTTCGATACGGTGGGCAGTTACCACTACACCTGGATCGGCCTCGGCGTCGCCTGCTCGTTCACCGTGGTCCTCATGTTGAGCATCGCGCCCAAGGCGAAGAAATACATCTGTTTGAATCATCAGGGGGAGTCATAACGGCGTGAAGGGCGCCCAGCCGGGCGCTCTGGGAAGAGGCCGCAACGGATCTTGACCGACTTCACGAATCCTCTCGATCCTCGCTGAAACGGATACTCCGCGGGATGCCTATGCTAAGGGCAAAGAGAGGATCGCCTTCCCGACCTGCAGCCCCATGTCCTCAAGGCATGGGGATCTGTGCCAGGTAAACAAAAATAACCCAAAAAACGGCTCCCGATACGCCTGCGAGCAGCGTTGATTTAACCCAGGATGGTTCTCCGAAGAAACGGGTAGCCGCCAGCAGGAAAGCCGCCGTGCTCAGGAAGTATCCGATATAGGGAAGCAGGAAGCTGTAGAAACACATCCCTACAATAGCAAAAGTCGCCGGCCCATACAGGGAGAAGGCCTCTTCCGCTTCAGTCTTCTTATTGATCTTTTTGAACGTGGATACGAGGAAGTATAGCCCGCAGGCTATTAATATCAAACTTAAGAGGAGGAGATACCATCCCGGTCCGTAGGCTTCTTCCGCTTCCGCAGAAATCCGATTCAGCCGGAAACCTTCAATGACACCCACGATCCCGATAATTGTCACCACAAGGCCTTCATTCAAAAAGATGGCTCTCAAGATGTTTATCTCCTCTAAAGTGGCTTTCCCTGTTGGAAGCGCCGTCGTTCGTCAAGTCGGCGCTTCCAACAGGGATTTGCTCAATGCGATACGTTTCCCAAAGAGTGGTTACAGGCCCTTCAACTCCTTGGCGAGATCCAACACATAGGTACGAAAATCCTGGGAGCCCGCAAATGCAGGCAAAGCACCGATTTTCGCCAAATCGGCCTTGATCTCCGGCTTATCGATGGACGCTTTGATGGCATCCTCGATCGCCTTGACGATTTCAGGGGAAAGGCCTTTCGGCCCGGCAAATCCCACGTGGCCTTGGAATGTAACTGTTTTCCACCCCTGTTCCACGGTGGTCTGCAGATCCGGATAAGTGGCGAACCGGTTATGCCCCGTGATGGCCAGGAGTTTGATCTTGCCCGCAGTAAACATGGGGCCCACCGAGGTCGTGGAAGCGGAACCGATGTCCACGTGGCCGCCGGCAAGGGCAGTGACCAGGTCGGCGCCGCCGGGATAGGTCACCATCTTGACCTTGGAGACATCGACGCCTTTCTTTTTCAGCGCGGCCCTGAACTGACCCACGGGCCCATCGGCCCCTGCCGTGCCGCCGAGCCACCCCCATTTGATCCCTTCCGGGTTGGCCTTGACCGCCGCCGCGACGTCATCGAGAGTCTTCCAGGTCAAGCCGGACCGGATCGCAAACACCCATGGGAATTCAGCGATTTTAGCAATGTAGGTACGGTCCTCGATTTTGAAGGGGACATCCTTGCCCCAGGCAGCCGGGATCGCATTGCTGCCGTCCGCATCCGCCAGAAGGGTGTATCCGTTCGGCGTGGCACTCAGGGCCTCAACGGTTCCCGGTATGCCCTTGCCTCCGGGTTTGGCCGTGACATTGACGCTGACCCCCCATTTTTCCTGCAGGATCTTCGCACCGACTCGTGCCACCATGTCCGTGCTGCCCCCCACCGACCAGGGGACGATCACGGTCACCGGTTTCGTGGGATACTTTCCCTGCGCCATGACGCCCTGCACGCCCAAGAAGAGGACCAGAAGAGGGGCAATGATCGCCAGAGAAACAACCCATCCGCTTTTCTTTTTCATAGGACACCTCCTGATTAATGACTTATTTACACATATTTTTCGTTTGGTATGTGGCACATCTGCTCCGGTGCGCTCAACTGAATCTCTTTAAGTTTTGCGCGATGGACTTCCGGAAGCTGAAAAACAATACAGCCGCAGTCATGACTAAAAAGAGAATCGCGATGGGACGAGAGACGAGAATGGCCAGAGAGCCTCCCGACATCTGCAGCGTGGCACGAAAATGCTGTTCCAACACCGGCCCCAGTATGAATCCCAGAATCAGCGGAGCGGCCGGCCAGTCACGCATTTTCATGAAATAGCCCAGAATACCGAATGCAATGGCGGTCCATACATCGAACATCGCATTTCTCACGGAGTAGGCGCCAATGACGCATATGGCCAGGGTAATGGGTCCCAGATAACGGTAGGGGATCATGGCAATGCGCACCCAGATGCCGACCAGGGGCAGATTGAGAATCAGCAGGATGACGTTTCCGATGTACATGCTGACAATGATCGTCCAGGCCATATCTCCGTGTTGGGAAAAGAGCAGCGGGCCGGGCTGGAGCCCATACATCGTGAAGGAGGCAAAAAGCAGGGCACAGGCGGCATTCGTGGGTAGCCCCAGCGAAAGCAAAGGGATTAAGCCGGCTTCACTGGCTGCGTTATTGGAGGCTTCCACGGAGGCCACCCCTTCGATCGCCCCGGTGCCAAACTTCTCAGGGTGTTTCGAAGAACGGCGTTCCACGTCATAGGCCACAAAGGAAATGACGGAAGGCATCATCCCCGGAAGGATGCCCAGGCCCAGGCCCACGGCTGTTCCCCGCAGGCTGGCATAGACCCCCTTGGCCAATTCGACCCCCCGGGGAATCATTCTGCCGAGTTTTCCCGTATAGATGGACAGCAGGCCCTCGTTCGCGCTGGACAGGATTTCCGCGATGCCGAAGAGGCCCATGAGTACCGGAATGACATCGAACCCCTTCATCAACTCCGTAAAGCCAAAAGTTAATCGTTGCCTTCCGGTCATGGGATCAAGCCCAATGCTGGCAACCAGCATGCCCAAGGCTGCCGCCAATATGCCGCGCAACTTGCTTTTGCCCGAGACGGCCACCAGCGTGGTAAAACAAAACAACATCAGCGCCACATATTCGGGCGCCCCGAATTTCAACCCCAGATCGGCCAGGGGGGGGGCACAGAGCTGCATCACGATGATGGCCAGGGTCCCGGCGATAAACGATCCGATGGCGGCGATGGCCAGGGCCTCTCCGCCTCTGCCCTGCTTGGTCATCTGATAGCCGTCGATCGCGGTAAGGATAGACGAGGCCTCACCGGGCACGTTGAGCAGAATGCTCGTTACAGACCCGCCATACATGGCCCCGTAAAAAATGCCCGCCAGCATGATGATGGCTCCCGTAGGATCCAGATAGGCCGTCAGGGGAAGCAGCATCGCCATGGTCGCCGTTGGACCCAGTCCGGGCAACACCCCCACCACCGTTCCCAGCAAACAACCGACAAAACAGTACATCAGATTGAGCGGGGAACTGGCATGCTGTAAACCGATCAAGAAATTTTCCATCAGTTTTTACCCAAATTTACCCGTAATGTGTAACGACATTGGCCTCGGCTGTCAATGCACCATCGTTGAAAAAAAAGCAGGCCCCCAAACCCGGGAGGCAGCGGTCCTATCCCTTCATGCTCCCCGTCTGCTTGAACCGCAGATGGAAGGAGTTGGCCTCGTCCATCGCGAACGGAATGTGCGCCGGCTCTGCCGCAGCCCGGTTGAGGTAATCCGACAGGAGCCCCCGGTAGTCGGGATGGGCGCACTGCTGGATGATCCGGGCCGCCCGTTCCCGGGGATCCAGGCCGCGCAGGTCGGCGAGCCCCTGCTCGGTCACCAGGACATCCACATCGTGCATCGTGTGGTCCACGTGGGAGACCATCGGGACGATGGAGGATATGTTCCCCCCCTTGGTGGTCGAACGCGCAACGAAGATCGAGCAGGGACTGTTCCGGGAGTAATCGTACGTGCCCCCGATACCGGCCATGATCTTGGTTCCGAGCAGATGGCTGGAGTTCACCTGCCCCTTGAGATCCATCTCCAGGCAGCCGTTGATCGAGATCACCCCCGTCCTCTGGATCAGCTCCGCGGAGTTGACGAGCGTGACAGGACGCAGGACGATGACCTTCTTGTAACGGTCCGGCTCCTCAACGAAGCGTTTCCAGGACTCGTCGGAGAGCCGCAGGGCGATCCCCATCACCCACTCGACCTTTCCCGCCGTGATCAGTTCGAAAACTGGATCGGTCACCATGGGCAGGTGAAAGCGAAACTTCTTGAATTCGCTTTCACCGATGGTCCGCATCATGCTCGTGAACAATTCCCCGAACCCCAGTTCGAAGGGCGGCAGGGCTTCGGTGAGTCTCCCGGCGGCCACTTCCTTTCGGAAGAAGTCGACCAGATACTGGCCGATCCTGGTGCCCATCTCATCCGGCTTGGGTTCCTTGGAGGGCTTTTCGGGTATATCGGAAAAGACGATTGCCTTGATCTTCCGGGAATCGACTGGGAAATAGGGCACGCCGATTCTTTTCAGGGGACTGCTGCCCACCACGGGGATCGGATCTGCGCCCCGCAGATAAACATCGTGCAACCCTTCCATGGCCAAGGGCCGGTTGAGGTTGATCTCCACAATGATTTGGGAGGCGGCTTCGATCCATTCCGGTGCATCATAGACCGCTGTCGAGGGAATGATCTGACCTTCCGGGGTCAGGCCCACCGCCTCGATTACCGCCATATCCAGAGTGCCGAACCATCCTCTTTTGACCTGCAGCGGCAGTGACGACCCCTTGCCCTCGAAAAAGTCCACCTCACCGCGATTGATGCCTCCCCGGAGCTTCTCGCCGCCGACGGCGCCGACCCGTCTCCGGATCCCTCCGGCCTCGAAGAGGACGTCCTCGAACTGGGAACTCAGCGGACCGGCGCAGAAGAGGTCGATCTTGAGCCCCCCTCCCGCCTTGATCCGCTCCGCAAGAGCCCCAAAGGTGGCTTTGGGGAAACCCATGGTGCTCCCCGAAGTGGCAACCTTCATCCCGTCCTGGAAAAGCTCGGCCGCCGCCTCGGCGGTCATGACCTTGGCCCGGGACTCCGGATGCCGGACGCGCTCGTTGATTGCCGCCATATCACGCCCCCGCCAGCTTCACGTTGTTCTTGATGAAGGTTGAAATGTCCTCGAGTTTCGAATGGGAGGGGAACACCCCCTGGACCCCTTCATTCTTGAGGAGTGCAATGTCGTCCTTGGGGATCGTCCCGCCGAACAGGACCAGGACATCGTCAAGCTTCCGCTCCCGGATCTTCTTCATCAGCTTTCTGGCAATCTCCACATGGGACCCCGACAGGATGCTGACGCCGATCACGTCCACCGCTTCCTGCAGAGCCACCTCGACCACCTGCTCCACACTCTGGCGCAAGCCGGTGTAAATCACCTCCATCCCCTGGTCCCGCAGCCAGTAGATCAGCACCTTGGCCCCGACGTCATGACCGTCAAGGCCGATCTTGGCAACGAGCACACGTATGATCTTCTTTGTCTCCATGAAGCCCTCCTCAACAGGCTGCTAAACCGTCGTCGGTTCCTTATACGTCCCGTAGACCTTCTTCAGGGTTTCGACGATCTCCCCGATGGTCGCCTTGGCCTTCAACGGCTCGAAAAGATGCGGGATGATGTTCTCGTTTCGGGCCGCCGCGGCCTGAAGCTGCTTCAAAGTGCTTTCCACCTTGGCCTCGTCGCGAGCCGCCTTGACGGCCTTAAGCCGCTTGACCTGGCGGTTGATGGTCTCCGGATCCGTCTTGTAGACCTCGAGGTCCTTCTCCTCTTCCTTGATCTGGTACTTGTTCACCCCCACCAGGACCTTTTCGCCGGAGCTGATCCGCTTCTGCAAGGCATAGCTCTGCTTGGCCAGTTCCCTTTGGATGGTGCCGTTCTCGATCTGCTTCACGATGCCGCCTTCGGCGTCGATCCTGCTGATGATCTCGCCGATCTTGGCCTCCATCTCGTTGGTCAGCGCCTCCACGTAGTAGGAGCCGCCCAGCGGATCGACCACGTCGGCCACGCCCGTTTCGTTGGCCAGGATCTGCTGGACGCGCAGGGAGGTCCGGATCGCGAGGTCCGAAGGAATGGCGTACACCTCGTCGAAGCAGGCCAGGTTCAGGGACCTCGTCCCGGCAAAGACGGCAGCCATGGCGTAGTAGGCGGCCCGGGCGATGTTGTTGAGGGGCTGCTCGGCCGTAAGCCCGCCGCCCATGCCGCCCGTGGAGAAGCGGAATTGCATAGACCGCTTGTCCTGGGCGCCGTACTTGTTCTTAAGCAGCTTGGCCCAGTAACGGCGGGCGCCGCGGAGCCGCGCGATGTCCTCGAAAAAGTTGAACTGCCGCCCGCCGATGGGCAGATGGAAGGAGAAGAGGGGCGCGATCTGGTCGATGTTGGAGCCCCGCTTCATGACCTCCTGGATGTAGACCTCGGCGATGGCGATGGCCAGGGACACGGCCTGGATGGTGTTGGCCCCGTACTCCAGGATGTGGGTCCCGGAGACGCTGATGGCGTTGAAACGGGGGATCTCCTTGTTGCAGAACTCGACACAGTCGCCGACCAGCTTGATCGACGGCCCGGGCGGGAAGATCCAGGTCCCGCGGGCGATGAACTCTTTGAGGATGTCGTTCTGGATCGTGCCGCGGAGCTTTTTGGTTTCAACGCCCTGCTTCTGGGCGACCAGAGCGTACATGGCCAGGATGATCGGCGCCGTCGCATTGATCGTGAAGGACGTGGAGATCCCGTCGAGGGAGATCCCGTCGTAGATCCTCTCGAAGTCGTCGAGGGTGTCCACGGCCACACCGAGCTTGCCCACATCGTCTTCGGCCTGTGGCATGTCGGAATCGAGGCCGATCTGGGTCGGCAGATCGAAGGCCAGGCTCAGGCCCGTCTGTCCGTTCTTCAAAAGATACTTGAAGCGCTCGTTGGTACTCTCCGAGGTCGATTGGCCGGAATACTGCCGCATCGTCCAGAGCTCGCTGCGGTACATGGTTGGGAAGACGCCGCGGGTGAAAGGATATTCCCCGGGATCGCCGAGCTTCTCTTTGTAATCGAAGTTCGGCAGATCGTCGGGCCCGTAAAATACCTTGACAGGTGTGCCCAAGATGGACGTGACGGGCCGCACCGCTATTTCTTTTTTCGCCATGGTCTTTCTCCCCTCCTTAGCGGGTTATTCCTTGTGCTCCTTGTGCATTTCCTCCAGTTCGATCAACACGCCGTTGGTGCTCTTCGGATTCAGGAAGGCGACCAAGCGTCCGTCCTGGGTCTTGCGGGGCGTCTTGTTGAGCAGTTCAATCCCCTTGGCCTCGAATTCGCGCAGCGACTGTTCGATGTCCTCCACGCCCAGGCAGAGGTGGTGAATCCCCTCGCCCCGCTTTTCGATGAATTTCGCCGCCGGGCTGGCCGGGTCCATCGGCTGAATCAGTTCAATCGTGGAATCTCCCAACGGGAAAAAGGCGATCTTGGTCTTGATCGCTTCCGATTCGTATACCCGTTCCAGCGGGATGCCCAGCAGATCCTGGAAGATGTGCACCGATTTCTCCACATCCTTGACAGCCACGCCGATATGCTCGATCTTCTTGATCATCGTCCTTCTCCTCTTATCTTGTATTCACAGGGATGAATGTCCCAAGGGGTTCACCACGGCACCCCGTTCGTTCCTCCGGAGCCTACAGCGGGATCGACCCATGCCGTTTGCCAGGCCTGAGTTCGACCTTCCCCTTCAGGCACTCAAACATCCCGATCAGGCAGGCGCGCATGTCCTTCGGCTCGATGATTGCATCGATCCATCCTTCTTCGGCAGCCACATAGGGATTGGCAAACTTCTCCCGGTATTCGTTCACCTTCTGAATCCGCATGGCTTTGGGATCCTCGGCCTTGGCGATCTCATCCTTGAAGATGATGTTGGCTGCCCCTTCGGGACCCATGATCGCGATCTCCGCCGTTGTCAGGGCGATGGTGAAGTCCGTTCCCACTAGCTTCGAAACGGCCATCCCGGACATCGCCCCCCCATAGATCTTCCGCACGATCACTGACACCCGCGGAACGACCGCCTCGCAATAAGCGTAGAGGGTCTTGGCGCCGTGGCGGATGATCCCCCCGAACTCCTGATGCTTCCCGGGCAGATAACCCGGGCAGTCCACCAGGTTCAGGATCGGGATATTGAAGGCGTCGCAGAAGCGGATGAACCTCGCCGACTTGTCCGACGCGTCGATGTCCAGACTCCCCGCGCTCACCAATGGCTGGTTGGCGATCACGCCGACGCTGTTGCCGCCCAGGCGGATGAATCCGATGATCAGGTTCTTGGCGAAATCCTCCTGAATCTCGAAGAAATCGTTGTGGTCCGCGATCGAGCGGATGATCCGCTTCATGTCGTACGCCCGCTGCGGACTGTCGGGAATAACCTTTTCGATCTCCTCGGTCAGCCGCGTCGGATCATCGGGATCGGCCCCCACCGGCGCCGCCTCGCGGCTGTTCGCCGGGAGGAAACTCAGAAGCTTCTTGACCTGCTCGAAGCATTCCTGCTCGGTCCTGGCCACTAGGTGCGCCACGCCGCTTTTCTGGCTGTGGACCTTGGCCCCGCCGAGGTCTTCCGCCGAAATCTCTTCCCCGGTGACCGCCTTGATCACGTTGGGTCCGGTGATGTGCATCTTGCTGACCCCGTCCACCATGAAGATGAAGTCGCACAGGGCGGGCGAATAGACGGCGCCGCCGGCGCAGGGGCCCAGGATCAGGCAGAACTGCGGGACGATGCCGGAGGCCATGGTGTTGCGGAAGAAGATGGATCCGTACTGCCCCAGGCCCTCCTGGATCCGGGCTCCTCCCGAATCGATCAGGCCGATGATCGGGGCCCCGACCTTGATCGCCAGGTCCATCACATGGCAAATCTTGCTGGCATGAGCCTTCCCGAGGGACCCGCCCATGACCGTAAAATCCTGGGAATAGACGAACACCTGCCGCCCGGAGATCTTTCCGGACCCGACCACCACCCCGTCCCCGTAAAACTTCTCCTTGTCCATTCCGAACTTGGTGCTCTGGTGGGTCACGAACATCTCGATTTCCATGAAACTGCCGGGATCCAACAGCTGATCGATCCTTTCGCGGGCCGATAGCTTGCCGCGCTCATGCTGTTTGTCGATCTGCTTTTGCCCGCCTCCCAGGCGTGCAAGGGCCTCCCTTGATTTCAACTCCTCATTCTTGTCTTTCAAGTTCCACCTCACTCGTCGCAGCTGCAGAAGACCCGGGGCGTGAGCAAAAGGCCTCTCACGCCCCGGATTTTCATACCCATCCCGCAAACCCTATTCCGGTCTTTTAAGGCCGGTGACGATCTGGGAGCGGATCATCCGGGGCAGCATCA
>CAYOGU010000029.1:0-18719 GCA_964403345.1 uncultured Syntrophus sp.
CCGAGATCACCTGGACCCGCGCCAGCCTAACCGCCTCCGCGACCGCCTGGCTTCCCTCGATAACCCGCCTCATCTCCCCTCCTCTTCGAAAAACATGGCGTCCCTGGGGCATTCCACGACGCAGAGGCCGCACCCCTTGCAGTAGTCGTAGGCGATCCGTCTCGCTTCCCCTTCCCGGATCACGGCGACATCGGGACAGTACAGGCGGCAGTTGTCGCAGCCGTTGCAGAGCCCGCAGTTGAAGCAGCGTTCAGCCTCCTTCATCGCCAGGCCCGCGGAAATCTTGAGGTCGATCTCGGTGAAGCCCCTGACGCGCTCCTCGATGAGCAGGCGCGGCTGGGTGAGACGCGGGGCGAAGCGGAAGTGGTCGGTGTTGATCTCGGCATAACCGACCACATGGGGGCTCCGGAGGCGCCGCTCGCCTCCCAGAAGGATCTCCATGGAAAGGGCCGTCCCGTCGCCCACGGTGCAGTCCCTGAGCCGCGGGAGGATCGCCTCCCGGCCTTCGCTGAAGAAGGCGTCCAGGGCGATGGCCGCCTCTTTGCCCGAAGCGATGGCGTGGGCGACGCTCTTCGTTTTGTTGACCAGGTCTCCGACAAGAGCGACGACCGGTTGGCGCTCCGGAAAGGCGAGGCGGCAATGGCTGAGCGCCAGGATGCCCGCAGCGTCCTCCTCCGGAGACATCCAGGCCGCCTCCGGCCCGGCCCCGATCGCCCGGACGATCCGCCGGACGCGCAGGTCCTTCGTCTTTTCCCCGTCGGGAACGACGCGCCCCCGGCCGTCACGCTCCTCGCCGGACACGGTCATCCGCCGGAGGGTGAGGACGATTTCCTCCCCGTCCCGAACGGCGGCGGCCGGGGCCACAAGCTCCTCGAGGATCACCCCCTCCTCCAGGGCCATCCCGACATCGTCCTGGAAGGCGGGCATGTCCTGGCGCCGCCTGCGGTAGAGGATCACAGCATTCCCGCCCAGACGGACGACGCTTCGGGCCGCGTCAACGGCGGTGTTTCCGCCCCCGATCACGGCGGTCAGCCCGTCGCAGGGGCGTCCTCCTCCTTCCCGGATGCCCCTGAGGAAATCGAGCCCCTCGACGACGCCGGGTCCGGTTTCGCCGGGAATCGCCATGGCTTGGCCCTGGCCGTGACCGCAGGCCACGACGACGACGGCATAGGGCCCTGCGGCGTCCGTAAGGAAGGTCCGGTCGATCCGGCGGCCCGTGAAGATCTGAACCCCTTCCGCTTCGAGACGGCGGACATCCTGGCGGAGGGCGTCTCCGGGGAGGCGATAGGCGGGGATCCCCCATCGGAGCACGCCTCCCGCCTCTGGGGCGGCCTCGAAGACGTCGCTCCGATAGCCGAGGAGAGTCAGGAACCGAGCGGCGGCCAATCCCGCCGGTCCCGCCCCGATCACGGCGACCCGTTCCCCCCGGGTGCGGAGGGGTTCCAGGGGGGACCGGAAATCGCAGCGGGCGGCCGTGTCGGCGAGGAAACGCTCCAGGGTGTGGACGGCGACGGACGCGTCATATTCGCCCCGGTTGCAGAGGGCCTCGCAGGGGTGGAAGCAGACCCTGCCGCAGACGGCGGGAAAAGGATTCTCCCGGAGGATCGCCTCCCAGGCCTCCTTGAAGAGCCCACGGCCGGTGAGCATCTCGATTCTGGGGATATCCTCTCCCGCAGGACAGGCGGCCGCACAAGGGGCAGTCTTGTCTTCGTAACGGGGGCGGAGGAACCGCCAGGATCCCGTCTTGTTTCCCTCCGTGGTGATCCGGGAGCGGGGGATGAGGAGCTTGTTGCGCATCTGAGTTCCATTCATTGCCGTCTCTCCGCCATGCCGCATCCGCCGTCGGCCCTCCGCATGGTGCCGGTGAGCCGCGTCACGGCCCGCCGGACCCTCCGGGAAGAGGGGCATCCAACCCCATGGACACGGACCGGAAAGCCTCTTGGGCCGCGCGGATGTTGGCCTCGGCCCGTGCGGGCATTTCTTCCTTGATGGCCTCGGCGATGGCCGAAATCGGCGGCATGTCCAGAATCCGGGCAAAGGCGCCGATCATCGCCGTGTTGACGATCGGGTGCGTCCGCGTGCCGAGGTCCTGACCCAGGGCGATCCGGTTCGCGTCCACAAAGGCCACCCGGAAAGGGGCGAATCGCTCCGCCTCCTCGGGCGGCGAGGGACTG
Source organism: uncultured Syntrophus sp. (assembly GCA_964403345.1). GTDB lineage: Bacteria > Desulfobacterota > Syntrophia > Syntrophales > UBA5619 > JAKAFS01. Next base: position 2,175 of record CAYOGU010000029.1, read on the forward strand.
TTGATAAGGATCCATCCGCCGGGCTTTAACCCCCGGGTCACATCGATGGACTGCGGGAGCGACCGGTCCTGGACGACGACGTGATCGGGAGCGGTGACGTTCGTCCTGAGGAGGATCTTCTCCCTGTCCAGGCGGACATAGGCTTCAACCGGGGCGCCCCGCCGCTCGACACCGAAAAACGGAAAGCTTTGGACCTCGAAACCCGCCCGGAAGAAGGCCTTGGCCAGAAGGATGGTGGCGACGACGGTCCCCTGGCCGCCGCGCCCGTGAAAACGGAGTTCCAGCATGGGACCTCCTTCAAGTGCGGTTCCAGACCACGACCAGCGCCTTGGCTGGTTTCCCGTCGAGGGAGCGGAAGCTGTGGTTGAGGTCGGACTCGAAGTAGATGGTGTCGCCGGGATCCAGGACTTCAACGCGGTTGTCCGTCCGGAACTCAAGCCTTCCCTCCAGGAGGTAGGCAAATTCCTCCCCTTCGTGGCTGGTGAAGACCATATCCGCCGTGTCCGAGGGTTGAAACTCCACGAGGAGGGGCTCCATATGCTTGCCGGACTTGCGGGTTTCAAGGGCCTCGTAGACGTAGTCCACTTCGCCCTCTCGGTGGTGGGGCCGCTTCCGGATCGGAACACGCTCGTTGCTGCGGGTGAGGGAGATCCGCACCCCAGGCGCCTCGTCCTTGAAAAAGTGGCCCATTCCCACGCCGAGGGCGCGTGCAAGGTTCAGGAGCGTCGCTACGGGGGGGACGAAATCTCCGTTCTCGATGTCGGCGAGAAGGGCTTTGGGGAGCGCCGTCTTGGCGACGAGGTCTTCGAGGGTGAAGCGTTGCTTTTCGCGGAGCGTTCTGATTTTCCGGCCGATCTCGAGTTCCTCGACCGCGGAGGCCGCCTCTTTGTCTTGTGCCATGGCATCACCTCGGCAAAGATTCAAGGACGTACCACTGTGGGAAGGGACAAACCCAACGCAATGAACGGTTTCATGCTTCAAGAGCAGAGCGGTTGAACGAAGACGGCGGGAGCGGTCTGAAGAGGATCAGCAGAGCTGAGTGGATTATAAGCGCTATTGGCGCCAACGTAAAGCGAAAAATCCTGATGCCGGACTACTGGCCCTCGGAACAAACTCGATCCCTAGCCTCGATGGTTCATGGCAACGGGTCGGTTCCCAGAAAATTCCTGACATTCCGGTCATCCTTCGGGGCGGTATTACGGACGGCCAGCCCTCGGGAGCATGTGGACGGATTTCGGGAGCCGCTCCCTGGGCACCCCCAGGGCCGTCGCGATCTGCCGTAATTGATCCTGAACGATGAGGATGTTTCTCGGACCCATGCGGACGAAGTGCTTCTGCGCCTTGTTCAGGCCTTCCAGCCGATCGTCGACAAAGCGGAACGGAAATACAGGGAAAGGAGCCCCCCTGCGATGATGATCGCCAAAATCACCACCCCTGTCCATATGGTTTTCCCGTTGAGCTTTCCGGCGAATTTGGCCATCTTCATCGAGTCACCTCCAGAATTCTCAAGGGACAGGCTCCTCTCCGTTCCGTCCGGGAGCGCCCCGATTCAATCCAAGCCCATACGGAGAGGGTTCAGTTAATGGTTGATATCGAGAGACGCGGGAGATGCGCTTAGCGTCGCGGAATCCAATGGCGGTGCCTTACCGGATGCGTTTCCAACGCCGGTGCGTTTGCGTTACAATTTCCAGAATGGAATTGCAGCGTATCAGATCACGGGCCAGGGGTCAAAGAAATGAGGTTCTTGGTCCCCAATGGGTTCAAGGGCTTCAGTTTTTCCGTCCTTGCTTTCGGTTAGCCCTTGTGTCAATGTTTCCCGCGCGGATGGGATTGTTCTGCGAAAAACAGGCATCCTGTCCGTTCACGCCCGTGTAAAGCTAGGCGCTTCACAGACCATCGGCAAGATCTCACAAGGGAAAAGGGTCTTTGTAGGGTCCTTTTGCTCGGAGCCGCAGGCCCTCGTTTCCGCCTTGCTGAAGAACACCGATCGGTTCTTCGATATCGAATTGATCCGGTTCCTGAACCTGGAAGGGTCCCTCATGGGCCTCACCGCCGATGAAACCAAGGGCCACAGCTATCATGTCCGCTCGTTCTATCAGGGCTCCGGTATGCTGGACGGCCTGCTCGCGGCGAAGAGGTTCCTGACCCCCATGAACTTCTTCCTGGTCCCGTCCCTTTTCTCCGAGAGGCATCTGCCGCTTCACTATGCCCTGGTGCAGGTCTCGCCCCCGGACGATTTCGGCTGGATGAACCTGGGGGTTTCCGTGGACATCACGCTGGCCGCGGCGCAGGCGGCCGACGTCGTGATCGCCCAGGTCAACCCCCGCATGCCCCGGGTTCCCGGTTACGGGATTCTCCATATCGACGAGGTCGATTTTGTCGTGGAAAGGGAGGAAGATCTCCTGACGACCTATCCCCTGCCGGACCTTCCGGGTACGGGGAACATCGCCAGCTTCGTCCCCAATCTCGTGGAAGACGCCTCTGAGCCGAAGAAGGAAGTCCCATCATAAGCAGAGCGCCAGTCCGGACCAATCTTGAAGGGAGAAAAAGGCCCTGATCCCTGCCCCGGACGGGGCAGGGATCCAGGGGCTGGTTCCACAAGGGGAACGCGTCCGTGCTTAGCGTTTGCGGTTCTCCGGCCGGAGGGCCCGGACGGCTGCGCCGGCCTGCCACATCTCGGTATTTCTCATGGCATCCAGTTCGGCGTTGAGCTTCTCCCGGTAGTCGGGGGCGTTGTTCACCGAAAGGACGATCCGGGTCTCCTCGCCGGTCCGGACCGACTCGTAGAGCTGGTCGAAGACCGGAGCGACGGCGTCCCTGAAGGGCCCCTTCCAGTCCAGGGCCCCCCGCTGGGCCGTAGTGCTGCAGTTGGCGTACATCCAGTCCATTCCGTTTTCCGCCACGAGCCGGATCAGGCTCTGGGTCAGCTCTTCCACCGTCTCGTTGAAGGCCTCGCTGGGGCTGTGGCCGTGCTTGCGCAGGACATTGTACTGGGCCTCCATGACCCCGGCCAGGGCCCCCATCAGGATGCCCCGCTCGCCGGTCAGGTCGCTGAAGACTTCCATCTCGAAGGTCGTGGGGAAGAGGTAGCCCGATCCGATCGCCACGCCCAAGGCGAGGGTCTTCTCCTTGGCCTTGCCGGAGAAATCCTGGAAGATCGCGTAGCTCGAGTTGATCCCGCTGCCATCGAGGAAATTGGTCCGGAGCGACCGGCCCGACCCCTTGGGGGCGACGAGGATCACGTCAATCTCCTTGGGCGGGATGACCTGGGTCTGATCCCGGTAAGTGATGGAAAAGCCGTGGGAGAAGTAGAGGGTCTTTCCCGTGGTCAGGTAGGGTTTGATCGTGGGCCACATCTGCGTCTGGCCGGCATCGGACAGGAGGTACTGGATCACCGTCGCCCGCTTGGCGGCCTCCTCGATGGGAAAGAGGGTCTTGCCCGGGACGAACCCGTCCTGGACGGCCTTGTCCCAGGTCCTGCCGCCCTGGCGCTGCCCCACGATCACCCGGATGCCGTTGTCGCGGAGATTCAGGGCTTGGCCCGGCCCCTGGACGCCGTAGCCGAGGACCGCCACGGTCTCGTCCTTAAGGATCTCCTGGGCCTTGCTCAGGGGGAATTCCTCCGAGGTCACCACATCTTCCCAGATACCGCCGAAATTGATCTTTGCCATATTGCTCTCCTTTTTGATGTATGCAACGGGACCGGTCTGGCCGGTCCTTGCTATGACGAGGCCATCCGACCCCGTTGAAACCTAGTTGTCCCGCTTCTGCCGAAAGACGGCGATCGCTCCGGTCCGGTTCATCTCCTCCACACCGAAGGCATTGAAATATTTTAGTATTGCTGCGGTCTTGTCCTTGTTGGCCGTGACCTCCATGGTGAGCTGGTCCTCGGACATGGCCACGACCCGACAGCCGAAGAGGTCGATCGCCCGAAGGACCTCGGCCCGGTTGGCCTCGGTGAGGCGCAGGCTGATGAGCATCAGCTCACGCTGGACAGCCGGGGCGTCGGTGAAATCCGTCACGGAGATGACATCGATGAGCTTGTCGAGCTGTTTCTTGATCTTCTCGGTGAAGTCGCTTTCGGCGCGGCTCGTCAGGGTGATCCGGGAAACCTCGGGGTTGGTCGTCTCGGCGACGCAGAGGCTCCGGATGTTGTAGCCCCGGCTGCTGAAGACGCCGGCAATCCGGGAGAGGACCCCGGGCTGGTTATTCACGAGCAGGGATATGGTGTGTTCCTTGATGGCCATATTGATCTTCCTTTCAGTCTTTTTTCTTCCAACCTCCGTTACATCACGGATTGGGAAGCCGGTCTTCGCCGGGACTCAGGATCGGAAAAGGTCCAGCGTCTTGGCGAAGACGTCTCCTGGCGCTTCCTCATTTCCCGCAGATCATCTCCACGTTCGAGCAGCCCGGCGGGATGATCGGATAGACGTAGTTGTCCGGATCGACCATCGCCTCGACCATGTAGGGGCCGTCGGCGGCGCTCATCCGGGCGATGGCCTCGCCCGGGTCCTCGTCCACCGCGACCCTTTCGGCCGGGACGCCGAAGCCCTTGGCCACCGCCACCAGATCGACCCGGTCGCCCAGGTGGCTCTCGGCGAAGCGGGATTCGTAGAAGAGATCCTGGATCTGCCGGATCATCCCCAGGTGGCCGTTGTTGATCACGACGATCTTGACGGGGAGGCCGTAGGAACTGATCGTGGCCAGCTCCTGGATGTTCATGTAGAACCCCCCGTCGCCGCAGATGACGACCACGTCGCGTTCGGGGGCGCCCACCTTGGCGCCAATGGCCGCCGGGACCGAGAAGCCCATCGTCCCCATCCCGCCGCTCGTCAGCAGGCTCCGGGGCGAACGAGGCTTCCAGGTGCGCACCGTCCAGATCTGATTGAGGCCCACGTCGGGGATGACGATCGCATCCCGGGCCATGGCCTCCTGGACCTTCCGGATGAGGTCGCCTGCCTGGCCGCAGCCGCCGTCGACGAGCTTCTCCTCCTGGGCCTCCCTCTCCGTCCGGATCCGCTCCATCCAGGAGGTCCTTTCCCGGGGGACGACCAAGGGGATCAGCACCGCCAGCGCGTCCCCGATGTCTCCAACGTAAGGGAGCGCCACGGGGATGTTTTTCCCTATGGAGGTCGGATCGATGTCAATCTGGGCCACGGTGGCCAAAGGGGCGAACTCCTCGATGAGGGAGGTGCTCCGCTCCGTGAAGCGGGCTCCGAGGGCGAGGATGAAATCGGCCTGATGGATCATCCTGTTGGCCAGTTCATTCCCGTGCGTGCCGATGAAGCCGAGGTTGAATCCGTTGGGGGACTGGACCGAGCCGATCCCCATCATCGTCGTGACAAAGGGGAGTTGCCCCTTCTGGACAAGCTCGGTCATCTTGTCGCAGGCGTCCCCCAGCTTCACGCCGCCGCCGATGAGCAGGACCGGACGCTCGCTCCGGTTGAGGGCTTGGGCGATCCGTTCGAGCTGCTCCCGGTCCTCGATCTCCTTGGGTGTCGCGGCTTGGACCTTCCTGGGCTGTTCGTCGCACGGGGCCGTCAGAATGTCCTTTGGGATGTCCACCAGAACCGGACCGGTCCGGCCCGTGCTGGCCAGTTGGAAGGCCTGGCGGACGGACGAGGCAACTTGGCCGACGTCTCTCACCATGAAGCTGTGCTTGGTGATGGGCATCGTGATTCCGATGATGTCCGTCTCCTGGAAGGCGTCGCGCCCCCATAGATCGCTGTCGACCTGGGCCGTGAGGGCGACCAGGGGGGTCGAATCCATGTAGGCGGTGGCGATCCCCGTGACGAGGTTCGTCGCCCCCGGACCGGAGGTGGCCAGGCAGACCCCCACCTTGCCCGTCGCCCGGGCATAGCCGTCGGCGGCATGGGCCGCCGCCTGCTCGTGGCGCATCAGGTAATGCCGGATCGGGCCGTCGGACAGGCGGTCGTGAAGCGGCAAGGTGTTCGCCCCGGGATAGCCGAAGATCACATCGACCCCCTCCTCCATCAGGGTTTTGATGACGATGTCCGCACCGGTGATAGCCATGGTTTTCTCCTTTCAGGAAATAAAAAAGCCGCCGATTCTCCCGAACCGCGGCCATTGCAGAAACGAAAAAGCCGCGGCCTTAGGGGCTCGCGGCTCTTGTCTTTCTTAGGTCAACCCATCAAAGACGCCGAGCAGCAGCCCCCGTGCGTACGAGTACGACGACTCCGAGTACGAGAAGAAGCAGGCTGCCCATGAAGGTCTGATGGTTCATAGATACCCTTTACAGTTTAAATTTACGATCATTTTATAATACAGGCCCGCTCATGTCAAGAGCTTTTTTCCGAGGAGACCCTGTCCGTTCAGAGGATGATCCCCACGATGGCACCGGCCATCAGGGTCGCCATGGTGCCCGAGACGATCGATTTTACTCCCAATCCGGTGATTTCCGCGCGCCGTTTGGGGGCCATGGCCCCCATCGCGCCGATCATGATCCCGAGGCTTCCGAGGTTGGCGAAGCCACAGAGGGCGTAGATCATGATCAGCCTGCTGTGGGGGCTCAGGGCCTCCGGCGGGAGTTTGGCCAGCTCCACATAGGCGATCAGTTCGTTCAGGACGGTCTTCGTCCCCATCAGGGCGCCGGCCGTTTGCGCCTCGGGCCAGGGGATGCCGATCAGCCAGACGATCGGGGCCATCCCGTAACCCAAAAGACGCTGGAGCGTGATCTCCCGGCCTCCCAGGGGGGGGAGCCATCCCAGGATTCCGTTGACCAGGTGGACCAGGGCGATCAGGACGATCAGCATGGCCACGATGTTGAAGAGCAATTCGATCCCCTGCATCGTCCCTTTGGTGATCGCATCCAGGGCCCCGGTCGCTTCCTGCTGGGGGACGAGTTTTCCGGCGGTGGGCTCCTCCGTCTCCGGGATCATGATCCGCGAGATCATGAGGGCCGCAGGGATCGTGATGACCGAGGCGACCAGGATATGGCCCAAGGCATCGGGCAGGACCGATTTGAGAAGGCTGGCATAGAGCACCATGACGGTTCCCGCGATCCCGGCCATTCCGCAACTCATGGTCGCGAACAGTTCGCTGCGGGTCATCTTCTCCAGATAGGGGCGGACGAACAGGGGGGACTCCACCATCCCCAGGAAGATATTGGCGGCGGCGCCCAGACCCACGGCCCCGCCGATTCTCATCGTCTTCTGCAGGAGCCAGGAAAAGGCCCTGACGAAGAGGGGGAGGATCCGCCAGTAGAAGAGGAGGGAGGAGAGGGCGCTGATGACCAGCACGAGCGGCAGGGCCTGAAGGGCAAAGACGTAGCTGGCCCCGGGAGTCTGTTCCGCGAAAGGCAGGGGAGCGCCGCCCAGATATCCGAAGACGAAGCTGGTGCCGGCCCGGGTCGATTCCTCAAGCAGGACGACGGCCCTGTTCAGGAGGCCAAACAGGTCCCTGACCGGGGGAATCCTCAGAAGGACCAGGGCGATGCCGAACTGCAGGGCGAAGCCGGTGACGAGGTCCCGGCCGGAGACCTTCCGCCGCTTTTCACTGAAGGCCCAGGCGAGCCCCGTCAGAACGAGAATGCCGAGCAGAGATTGAAGGATCATCGGGCGGGTGCCGGTGCAACATGGACCTCTAGGGCATAGATCCTGTCGTCCGAATAGAGGATCGGGTTGACGGTATAGTCCTTCTTGGGGGACATCTCCAGGGTGATCCTCAGGATGCCGGCGGCGGCATTCAGGCTGGCCTGGACCCTGCGGATCAGCACCCCTTCGGGCCTGAGTTCGGCCCATTCCTTTTTCATGGAGGAGGTTCGCGTGACATCCATGACGATCATCGGCTTATCCCCTTCGATGGAATAAACCGCGGGCATGTAGGACCGATCGAATTCAACGAGAAGCACCTCCTTGCCTTCGGGCAGGACTTTGCAGCGGATCGATTTGACCGTCACCGAATAGGTCCCCAGGGGGGAGGTTTTGACCGCGGTCTTTTCTCCCTTGGTCTCTGCCGGGGTGTCGACCTTGAAGAGCCTGGGGGCGTAGACATAACCCAGGGCCTTCTTCTCGGACCGCTCCGTTTCCTCCGGATCGAATACGGCGTACCAGTCGTCCCTCAGGAAATCCGCCCTCACCTTCTGGCCCGGCATCAGGGAGCCACGGACGTGGGAATCGAGGGACCGTTTCTCGCGGATGTTTGTCTTGGCCTCGGGCTGCATGATCGTCCCCCACCGTTCCGAGGCTTGGCCCAGGTTGGCCGATGCGCAGAGGGCCGCCAGGAAGAAAAGCAGCGTGATCATGGGGATCGTCCCGGTCCTTTTGCCTGTCTCCGGGATGATGTTGTCCGCCATACCCTCCCTCCGGTCCTCAATCTGCCGTTTGTTCCTGAGGATACGGAAAGGAGTTCCATCTGTCAAGGGGCGATCCTGGGACGCATCTGGGGGTGATGGACAGCGTCACGCTTATATGCTAGGAAATCCGCAAAAAGATCGTCTACGGTTTCTTCCGGGGCTTTTCCGAAGGCTGGGCCTCGGCTGAAGACCGGCGCTGCACGGAGGATGGGAACGAATATGACCGTGATCGGGAAATGGATGCATCCATGGATTTTTGCCGCCCTGGGGTTTTGTCTCGTTGCAGGCCCCATCGCACCGCTCTGGGCCCAGGAGAATTGGGTCTCCTACCCTCCTGTGATGTCCGGCTACAGTTCCATCAAAGTTTTCGACCATGAGGGACATTTTGTGGGGCGCATCCTGCCGGAAAAGCGGTACTGGATCCCCATCGACCAGATTCCCCCTTTTCTTCAGAAGGCCCTGATTGCCACCGAAGACGCCCGATTCTACGAACACGGGGGGATCGACATCCGTGGAATCACCCGTGCCCTGATGAGGGACGTGGTCAAGGGGAAGATGGCCGAGGGAGGCTCCACCATCACCCAGCAGTTGATCAAGAACAAATTCCTGACGAGCGAGAAGACCATCAAGAGAAAGGTCAAGGAAGGCATCTTGGCCCTGGAATACGAGCGCAAATATACCAAGAAACAGATTCTGGAGATGTATTTCAACGAGGTGTTCTTCGGAAACGGGGCCTGGGGGATCGTCCAGGCCGCACGGCTTTATTTCGACAAATACCCTCAGGAGTTGACCGAGGCGGAATGCGCCCTTCTGGCCGGGGTTCCCAAAGCCCCGAGTCGCTACAACCCCCTGGGAAAGCCGGCGAAGATCCGCGATCGGAAGAACCTGGTCCTCAAACGGATGCGGGAGCTCAAGATGATTACCCCGGCGCAGGAAAAGGCCCTGCGGGTCCAGCCCATCGCCGTCGTTCAGCCGGGAGAGGCCCCCTACTACCTGGCCCATATCCGCAACAAGCTGGTCGAGCGCTACGGGGCGCAGGTCATCGAACGGGGCGGTCTGGAGGTGACTGCGGCCATGGACCTGAAGCTGCAGAGGATTGCCGAGAAGGTCCTGCGAGAGGGGATCGGACGGATCTCTCCCCAACTTCAGGGAGCCCTGTTGTGCCTGGATCCCCAGACCGGGGACGTCCTGGCGGCCGTGGGAGGGGTCGATTTCGCTCGGAGTCCTTACAACCGGGCCTTTTACGCCAAACGCCAGCCCGGCTCGTCGATCAAGCCCCTGATCTATGCCGCGGCCCTGGAGAAGGGGTATACTGCCGCCAGCCGGTGGAACGACGAGCCGGTTGCCTATCCCCGCAACCATCATGAAACCTGGAAACCGCGGAACTACGGGGGAACGCTTTACGGAGAGCAGACCCTGCGGCAGGCCCTGGCCCACTCCAACAATATCATCACGGTCAAACTGCTGGAGGCCATCGGAGTCCCCTATTTCGTCCAGTTTGCCGGAGACCTGGGGCTTTCCCTGCGTTCTCCCAACGACCTGTCCCTGGCGCTGGGGACCGACGAGGTGACCCTGAGCGACCTGGTCGCGGCCTACGCTCCTCTGGCCACCGGGGGGCTGCGGCCGGATCCCAGGACCATCATCCGCATCTTCGAGAAGCACTCGAACACCTGGACGGAGATCCCGCAGGCAAGCAAACCGGTTCTTTCGCCGGCCCTCGCCTTCGTTACCACGCAGATGATGAAGGACGTGCTTACCTATGGGACGGCCAAGTCGCTCAGCAGTTTTGCCCATCGGCATCCGGCCGCCGGGAAGACCGGGACGACGGACGATTACCGGGACGCCTGGTTTATCGGCTATACCCCGCAGCTCATCACCGGCGTCTGGGCGGGCTACGACAAACCCCGGTCCCTGGGAAAGGGGTTCACCGGGGGAGCCGTCTGCGCCCCCATCTGGGGACGGTTCATGGATCAGGCCTTGGCGGACAGGCCCGTTGCCGATTTTCCCAAACCCGATACGGCCCTGGCCGTCCTGATCGATCCGGCAACGGGCGATCTGGCGACATCGGAGTGTCCGTCGAAAAGGGAGGAGTTTTACGTTGAGGGAACCCAGCCGACCCAGCCCTGCCCGAGACACCCCGGGGAGGCCCTGATGCCCCCTCCTGTTTCCCCTCAGCCACCGCCACTGCCTCAGCCGCCGCAAACAAACGGCCAGCCGTGAGGCGGTATCGTTTAGGTGGGAGGCCACGGACGAGATCCGGTTTGGGTGATCGGGGCGTTTCGGGAGAGGTGAGGGGCAGGGTCAGAAGTTGGGGTCCATGTCGAACTTGAAGACCCCTTCGGGGAGGTTGCCCGGGCTGACCGTCGGGACGTTCTCCGGCGTCGTCCCCTCGAGGAAGCATTCGAAGATCGCCCCTTTTGTCCCGGGCCTGGCCGGTGTCCCGGTCTTTGGGTCCACCTTGGCGAAGACGATTCCCTCGGGAACGGGGAAGACCTCGACCGGTGTCCCCTGGAGGGCCTTCTCCGCAAAATAGAGCCAGATTGGGGCTGCTGCGCGGCCGCCGACCTCCTGCTTGCCGAGAGGCCTCTCCTGATCAAAGCCCACCCAGACGCCGGCGACCAGAGAAGGGGTGAAACCAATGAACCAGGCGTCCCGCATGTCGTCGGTCGTCCCGGTCTTCCCGGCAACGGGCCGTCCGAGTTTCTTCACCCGGTAACCCGTGCCGCTCTCAACCACGTCCTGCATGATATAGTTCGTCATGAAGGCGATCCGCGGGTCGATCACCTGCTCGAGCCTCGGCTGCGCCTCCTCAAAGACGTGGCCGGTCCGGTCGATGATCCGCTTGATGAAGAAGGGTTGCGACCGTTTTCCCTCGTGGGCCAGGACGCCGTACGCCCGCACCAGCTCCTGAAGGGTGACGCCGGAGGTCCCTAGGGCCAGGGAGAGATTTCGAGAGAGGGGCGAGGTGATCCCCATGTTGGCCGAATAGGCGGTGGCGTAGTCCAGGCCGATCTCCTCGAGGATCCTGATCGTGATGATGTTTCGGGAGTGGATCAGGGCGTTGTGCAGGGTCGTGGGCCCCTGGAATTTGCCGTCGAAGTTCTTCGGTTTCCAGACGCCGTCGGGACTGGAGGGGTCCGGATAGACGATCGGGGCATCCACGATGACCGTCGAGGGGGTCATTCCCTTGTCGAAGGCCGCCGTGTAGATCAGGGGTTTGAAGGCCGAACCTGGCTGGCGCCGGGATTGGGTCGCCCTGTTGAATTCGCTCCGGTTGAAATCCCGTCCGCCAACCATTGCCCGGATGGCGCCGCTCTTGGGGTCCATCGCGAAGAGGGCTCCCTGGACCAGCCCCTTCTCGTAGCCTTCCCGCTCCTCCATTTCCCTCAACCCCTGTTCCACCGCGTCGCGGGCCGCCTTCTGCATCCCGATGTCGAGGGTCGTGTAGACCTCGAGGCCTTCCTTGTAGAGGACGTCGCTGCCGTATTTGTCCTGGATGTAGCGGCGGACGTTTTCGATGAAGTAGGGGGCGATCTTGTCCTTGGGCTTGATGGAGCGGAAATTGAGCGCTGTGGAAAGCGCCCGGTCCTTCTGGGCCTGGGTGATGTAGCCGTCCTCCATCATCCGCGTCAGGACGTAGACCTGCCGCTGGTAGGCCCGGTCCGGATGGAGGTAGGGGGAGTAGTTGCTGGGGGCCTTGGGGAGGCCGGCCAGAAGGGCCGTTTCCGCCAGGGTCAGCTCCTGGGCGCTCTTGCCGAAATAACCTTGGGCGGCGGCCTCGATTCCGTAGGTCCCGTGGCCCAGATAGATGTGGTTGAGATAGAGGGTGATAATCTCTTCCTTGGTCAGGTACTTGTCGATCTTGTAGGCCAGCAGGGCCTCCCGGAGCTTCCGGATATAGCTCTTCTCGGAGGAGAGGTAGAGGGCCTTGGCGACCTGTTGGGTGATCGTGCTCCCCCCTTGGACGATCCTCCCCGCCTCGAGGTTCTTGAAGAAGGCCCGGGACATGCTCTGCATGTCGAACCCCTGGTGCTGGAAGAAACGGGCGTCTTCGGCGGCCACGAAGGCCTGGATCACGGTCTTCGGGATGTCCTCGTACTTGATGACCTTCCGGTCCTCGAGAAAGAATTCGTCGATCAACTCGTTGTTGTCCGCATAGACCCGGGTGGTGATGCTGGGGCGGTAGTCCTTCAGAGCGGCGATGCTGGGCAGTTCCTTGAGGAGCAGGTAGTACAGGATGCTGCTGCCCCCCAAGGCAACGCCGGCGAAGATCACGAGGATCGTGACGACGATGATACCCAGCCAGGAGCGGCGCTTCGGCGGCCTTCTCCGGCGCGTTGCGGGACGCTTGACGGGGGTCATGGGTTCGTCTCTTTTGTTTCTTCCGCGGCGGATTCGGTTTCTTCCTGTGCAGGTTTCCTGCGCTTGGCGAACCTGACCACGATAATGCTCACTTCATAGAGAATCATCAGTGGAATCGCCATGATGATTTGACTGATCGCATCGGGCGAGGGGGTCAGGATGGCGGCGGCGATGAAGATGATGAGTATCGCGTAGCGCCTCTGCTTGGAAAGCATTTTCGCGTTGACGACCCCCATCTTCGCCAGGAAGAACATGAAGACCGGCATCTCGAAGCAGAGGCCGAAGGCGAGCAGGAACTTGAGGGTCAGGCTGAGATATTCCCGGAAGGAGATCATCGGCTTGAGGAAGTCCGTGGAAAAACTGACGAAAAAGGAGAAGGCCGGGGGCAGGGCGACGAAGTAGCCGAAGAGGACTCCGCTGCCGAAGAGGATCGTGGAGAAGAAGACGAAGGGGATGACCATCCGCTTCTCCTCCCGGTAGAGGCCCGGGGAGACGAACCGCCAGATCTCGAAAAGGGTGTAGGGCGCCGTCAGGAACAGCGATGCGAAAAAGGCGATCTTCATGTGGATGAAGAAGGCCTCCGGAAGCCCGGTGAAGATCATCGTGCTGTGGGCGGGCATGGCGTCCACCAGGGGTTTGGTGATCACGCGGAAGGACCAGTCCTTGAAGAGGTAGCAGACCCCGAAGCCGATCCCGAGGGCGATGAGGATCCGAATGAGACGGGTCTTCAGTTCCTCGAGGTGCGAGGTCAGGGACATCTTGTCTTCTTCAGGGGCGTCGTTTTCCATGGGATGTTTGTCGAGGGTAATGTGCGGGGTCAGGTCCGGGATTTCGGCTCTTCCGGTTTGGGCGTCTCGGACTCCTGAGGCGGTGCGGCGGAGGGGGCCCTTGTTTCCGCCTCCGTCTCCTTTCCGTAGAGCAGCGAATCCTTGAGGCCGTCTATATCCTTCTTGATCTCGTCGGTCTTGAGCGTCTCTTTGAGCGTGTCGGTGGCGCTTTCGGTCACCTTGCGGAATTCTGAAAGGCCCTTTCCCAAGGCCTTGGCGATCTCGGGAAGCTTTTTGGGGCCGACCACAAGCAGGGCGATCACGGCGATCACCAGCAACTCCGGCATACCGATACCAAACATGACGTCACCTGTTCTTTCCCGCCGGTTTGATCCATACAGGGCAGGCGTTTTCCCATGCGGCATTTTATTCTGGAGGGGTTATACCCGCAGTCGGAAATGTTTGTCAATGCCTTTGAAGGTGTGAGAACGCAAAATCTTTTGCTATTTAAGGGTTTTTGTGCTAGAAGCGATTTCCTGTTTCGAAGCTGGAGTTCTCCCCTTAAGGAAGGTGGCGGATGTCCAAGAACACGGGGATAGTCAAGGACAGGCGATATTTACGGCACGGCAGTGAATTCACCCATCCCGAGACGCCTCAGAGGCTGGTTTCGATCTACGAGATGCTCGACAATCCCGATATGGCATGGAAATTTACAGGGATCGACGCGCGGGAGGCCACCCGGGAGGAGATGGAGAGGGTCCATCGGCCTTCCTATATCGACACCATCGCAGCCACGGCCGGCCAGAAGATGTTCATGCTCGATGCCGACACGGTGGCCACCGCCGAGACGTACGACGTGGCCAGGCTCGCGGCGGGCGGTGTCATGAACGCCATCGACTGCGTGCTCTCCGGGGAGGTGGACAATGCCTTCGCCTTGGTCAGGCCGCCGGGGCACCACGCCCAGGCGGAAACTGCCGCGGGGTTCTGCATCTTCAACAACATCGCGATCGGCGCCCGCCACGCCATCGCGAGACACCGGCTGGAACGCATCCTGATCGTCGACTGGGACCTCCATCACGGCAACGGGACCCAGGAGGCCTTTTACGAGGATCGCCGGGTCCTCTACTTTTCGACCCACCAGTCCCCGGGCTACCCCGGCACCGGGGGGTTGGCGGAGATCGGCAAGGGCGAGGGGATCGGATACACGATGAATATCCCGCTGGGGGGCGGGGCGGACGACGCTTTTTATTTGAGACTGTTCCGCCAGATCCTGGTGCCTGTGGCCAGGACCTTCCGGCCCGATCTGATCCTGGTTTCGGCCGGTTTCGACCCCTATGTCGGCGATCCGCTCGGGGAGATGAAGGTCACGCCGGAGGGCTTCGCCTATCTGACCCGCGTCCTGCTCTCCCTGGCCGATGAATGCTGCCAGGGCCGGCTGGTTGCGGTCCTCGAGGGGGGGTATCATATCCAGGGTCTCACGAAGTCCGTCCGGGCGGTCCTCCAGGAACTCCTGGGGGAGACCCAGGCGACGGAGGAGACCCTCTGCCGGATCGCCGACGGGGCGGATGAGAGGGCCGGACGCCTGATCGGCCGGGTCCGGACCCAGTTCGATGAATACTGGCCGATCCTGTAACCGCATCGGGTCGGGAAGAGAGGTAAGGACATTGGAGAAACAGAAGATCAGCAGGGAAGAAGTTGCCTATGTGGCCAATCTGGCAAGGCTTTCGTTCACCGAGGAAGAAGAGGGTCGGTTCACCTCGCAGTTGAATGACATCCTGTTGTACATGGATCAGTTGAACGAGGTCGAAACGGCCGGCGTCGAACCTCTGACCCACGCTATTGCCCAAAAAAATGCCTTCCGCGACGATACGGTCGGGGGGGCGATCCCCCTGGAGGACGCCTTGGCCAACGCCCCGGAGTCGAGAGGGGGCTTCTTCTTGGTCCCGAAAGTCATCGAGTAAAAAACCATTGCGAAGCCGTGCTTCGCAATGAAGCCGTGAAGGGGATATCGATTGAGCATGGAACTGTACGAGTTGACAATCCACGAATTGTTGGACAAGCTCCGGGGAGGTGAGACGACCTCCGCGGCGATCACCGCCTCCGTCTTCGAACGGATCGATGCCGTGGAAGGAAACGTCCACGCCTACATCACCCTCATGCGGGAGTCGGCCCTGGCCGAGGCGGCGCGGGCGGACGAGCGGATCAAAAAAGGCGAGATGGGGCCCCTGACGGGGATCCCCATCGCCCTCAAGGACATCTACTGCACCCGGGGGGTCCCGACGACCTGCGGTTCCCGGATCCTCCAGAACTTCATCCCCCCCTACGACGCGACCGTCGTGGAGAAACTCCGGGCAGCGGGGGCGGTCTTCACCGGCAAAACGAACATGGACGAGTTCGCCATGGGCTCCTCCACGGAGAACTCCGCCTTCGGCGTGACCCGCAACCCTTGGGACCTGGAGAGGATCCCCGGAGGATCGAGCGGGGGGTCCGCCGCCGCCGTGGCAGCCGACGAATGCATCGCCGCCTTCGGATCGGATACGGGCGGATCGATCCGCCAGCCGGCGGCCCTGTGCGGGGTTGTTGGCCTGAAGCCGACCTACGGCCGGGTCTCCCGTTACGGCCTGATCGCCTTTGCCTCGTCGCTGGACCAGATCGGCCCCTTCACCAAGGATGTGGAGGACGCCGCGATCCTGATGAATGTCATTGCCGGGTATGACCCCCGGGAGTCCACCTCGGTCCCCGAGGAGGTCCCCGATTACCGCGCCTTCCTCGGAAAGGGGATCGAGGGGTGGACCGTTGGGATCCCGAAGGAATACTTCGTCGAGGGGATCGACCCGGAGGTCGAGGCTGCCGTCCGGCGGGCGATCCAGGTCGTGGAGGGAATGGGGGCCCGGTGCGTCGAGGTCTCGCTCCCCCACAGCCGGTACTGCGTGGCCGTCTACTATATCATCGCCCCGGCGGAGGCGAGCTCGAACCTGGCCCGCTACGACGGCGTCAAGTACGGTTTTAGGGCCGAGGAGTGCCGGGACCTTTTGGACATGTACAAGAAAAGCCGCTCGGCGGGCTTCGGGGCCGAGGTCAAGCGGAGGATCATGATCGGGA
>CAYOGU010000030.1:0-18703 GCA_964403345.1 uncultured Syntrophus sp.
GTCCTGGGGCTCCTCGTGATCGCGTTCAACGCCCTCCTCTACGGCCTGCTCTGGACCCGGCTTCGGCGCCGATAAAACTCCATGTCGGCCTGAAGCCGGTCTTCAGGCCAGAGCGCCTGACCAGGGCGCATGAACGGATGCGCCCCTTGGATCAGGGGGGTGTATCAATTTGGCACTTTGGGCCAGAAGCTGGTCCTCACAGTCGCTCGTGAAGCTTTTTCGACCCTGCACCGTCTCGCTCCGCTGCACCGGAAAAACTCACGCCTGACGGCGCTCAAACAGTTGCCGCTGCGGCCGCTCCGCTTCGCCGGCAGGGTCCATGAAAAATCTTCAGATCGCGCCCCCTGAGGACACGCCTCCGGCCCAAAATGACGCACCTGGATCAGCGCCCCTTTGACATTTGCGGCCCGCTCGGATATGGTGTCCCCACCAAACGATTTGCGAGGCCCCCATGACCCACCCCGATCTTGCCGCAGCCATGAGCCAGCCGGCCTTCTATCCGCACCGGCCCGAAAAGGTCGATGTCGTCCAGACCCATATCTCCTTCATCTTCATCGCCGGTCAGGAGGTGTACAAGGTCAAGAAGGCCGTCGACTTCGGCTTCCTCGACTTCACCACCCTGGAAAAACGGAAGTTCTTCTGCGGCGAGGAGCTCCGCCTGAACCGGAGGCTCGCCCCGGAGGCCTATCTGGACGTCGTCCCCGTCACCGAGGACGCCGCGGGCGCCCTTCATCTGGGCGGCGACGGAAGGATCGTCGAGTACGCCCTCCGGATGAAGCGGCTGCCCCAGGACCGGATGCTGGGCCGCCTCCTGGCTGAAAAGAAGGCCGATGCGGCCGTCATGGACGCGATCGCCCAACGCCTGGCCGCATTCCACGCCGGGGCCGAGACGGGCGGCAGGATCGACGAGATCGGGGGGATCGCGACGATCCGCCACAATCACGAGGAAAATTTCGCCCAGACGGCCCCCTACATCGGCCGGACAATCCCCCGTGACCGCTACGCCTTCATCCGCAGCTATGCCCTGGCCTTCCTGGAACGGGAGGAGGCCCTCCTGGCCGGGCGGGTGGCCGGACACCGGATCCGGGACTGCCACGGCGATCTCCACCTGGAGCACATCTGCGTCGATAACGGGATCACGATCTTCGACTGCATCGAATTCAACGAACGGTTCCGCTTCGGGGACGTGGCCGCGGAGGTGGCCTTCCTGTCGATGGACCTGGACTACAACGGCTACCCGGATTGCTCGGAGGCCTTCGTGGCGGCCTACATCCGCCATTCCGGCGATCCGGATGTCGCCCGGCTGCTCAACTTCTACCGCTGCTATTACGCCTATGTCCGGGGGAAAGTCGTGGGTTTCAGGATCCAGGACCCGGCGATCGGAGAGGAGGGGCGCCGGGAGGCGGCCAAGACGGCCGCCCGTTATTTCGATTGGGCCTATGCCTACGCCGCCCGGCCGGAGCGGCCGACCCTGATCCTCACGGCCGGGCTCATGGGGACCGGCAAGAGCGTCCTGGCCCAGTCCCTGGCCCCGCTCATCGGCGCCAGGCTGATCCGCATGGACGTCCTCCGGAAGGAGCTCCTGTCGATCCGGCCCGACGAGCGACGACCGGAACCCTTCGGCCAGGGGATCTACTCCGGCGAGGTCTCCCGGAAGACCTACGACAGAGCCCTGGAGATGGCCTCCGAAGAGCTCGCCAAGGGCCGCCCGGTGATCATCGACGGTTCCTACAAGAGCCGGGCCGAGCGGCTCAAGGCCGCCGCCGAGGCCCGCAGGCTCTCTGCGGACTTCTTCGTCCTGGAATGCGTCTGTCCGGATTCGATCGTGAAGGAAAGGCTGGATGCCAGGCAGGCGGAGGGGCGGGACCCCTCCGACGGCCGGTGGGAGATCTTCCTTGCCCAGAAGGCCGATTTCGACCCCATCGGCGGACTCGCCGGATCCCACATCACCATCGACACGTCCGTTCCCCCGGAAGCCAGCCTTGCCGAGGCGCTCGGCCGGATCAGGGGACTCCGGGAGGATCCGTAGCGGGGAGGGGCTACTTGGTCTTCGCGGCCTTCATCTCCTCGGCCTTCTGCTTGGCCTCCTCGTCGGCGAGCAGGCGCCTTGTCTCGGCGATGTAGTATTGAACCTTGTAATCGAGGCCCACGTTCGCATATTCCCGCGCGACCTTCTCAAAACGGTGCAGGGCGGCCCGGTACTTCTTGATGTTGAAGTAGAATTCCCCGACGTAGAATTCCTGTTCGCCCAGGATCTTGCGGCAGTCCCGGATCATCTTCTCGCCGAGAAAGGCGAACTTGCTCTCGGGGAAGCGCGCCGTCAGCCGTTCGAATTCCTTGAGGGCCTTGTAGGCCTCCGTCTGGTCCCGGTCGATCGTGTCGATCTGGTTGAAGTGGCACATCCCCAGCTGGTACATGACGTAGGGGAGGTTTTCGTTCGTGGGATGGAGGTTGACGAATTCGCTGTAAGCCAGCTCGGCCTCGACGTACTCCTTGGCGCTGTAATAGGCGTCGCCGATCCCCAACTCCGCCATGATGGCGAGCTGGCTGAGCGGGTACTCCTCCTTGACCCTCTGGAAGATCTCCGCGGCCCGCTTGTAACTCTTGTCCTGGTAGTATTCGACTCCCTGTTGATAGAGACCCTCCGGGGTCGATCTGGCCATATCGGCCTTCTTCACCCAGGGCAGCGGGATCTTGCATCCCCAGAGCATCAGGACCGCCAGGAGGACCAGCAGGAATCTTTTCATGGGCAACGTCTCCACCACGGGTCGCCCCGTCACAGGGCCTTCTTGACGAACGCCTCGAGGCGTTCCTTCGGAACGAGGCCGACGAGGGTGTCGAGCACCTTTCCCTCCTTGAAGAGGATCAGCGTCGGAATGCTCATCACGCCGAAATCCTGGGCCGTTTTCGCATTGTCGTCGATATTCACCTTCGCCACCTTGAGCTGATCGCGATACTGGCCGGCCAGGGCCTCCACCGTCGGACCGATCGCCTTGCAGGGACCGCACCAGGGAGCCCAGAAATCCACCAGGACCGGTTTGTCGGCCTTGAGGACCTCCTCGCCGAAATTTCCGTCACCGACGTGCACCACCGCTTCCTCCGCCATGGCCCAACCTCCTTGTTTCGATAAACTGCTTTGATCTATGGCACATTCCGGCGAACCTTGTCAAGCGGGCCTTTTGACCCCCGGGACGCGGTTTTCCCTGATCCATTCGGGCTGGAAGCCGGTCCAAACCGCATCGACCGGGGCATCCCCTTTTGACAGCCCCGGCCGGATCTGCTATAAGCCTGACCGGCCCGGCCTCCGCAGGGACCGCACCCGGAGTCCGGGGACGCCCGTTTGCCTTTTTAGCCGGCCATTCAGGAGAAACGCCGATGAAACCCCTGGGCATCGTGTCGGGAACCATCTTTTTGCATGGAAAGGGTTGTTTCGAGAACCTCCGGGAGAAGTGGGTGGAGACCCCCTTCGGCCGGACTCAGGTCTTCTGCGCAAAGGGGATCGCCCTGATCCCCCGGCACGGGAACGACCCGGACCGCCACATCCTCCCGCATCGGATCAACCACCCGGCGAACCTCGCGGCCCTCAAAGAGCTGGGAGTCGAAGAGGTCCTCGGCGTCAACTCCACGGGCTCCCTGAAGCGTCGGCTCAAGCCCGGGACGCTCGTCGTCCCGGACGATTACCTCATGCCCACGCCGGGTCCCACGGTGATCGGGGAAAAGGCCGTCCACATCGTCCCTCTCCTCGATGAGGGGGTCCGGCACCGGTGTCTGGCGGCGTCAGGGGATTGCGGCGTCAAGGCCGTCGACGGGGGGATCTACTGGCAGACCGCCGGCCCCCGGCTCGAAACCCGGGCGGAGATCGCCATGATGTCCCGATTCGCCGATCTGGTGGGGATGACGATGGCCAGCGAGGCGATCTGCGCCCAGGAACTGGGCCTGGCCTACGCCTCCCTCTGCTCGGTCGACAACTATGCCCATGGCCTCGTGGACAAGGCGCTCAGCCAGGAGGAGATCCTCGCGCACGCCCGGCAGAACACCGAGACGATCATGAGGATCCTGGTCCGCTACCTGGAGAGGCGCTCGGAAAAGGCGGCGTCCGCCTGAGCACGGCCGCCGGGGACGCGGATTCAGAAGGCGCCGAGCTGGCAGGGTTTGATCTTGATCTTGAGCGCCTCGCAGGCGGCCGAGACCGCCATCCGGGAGATCTTCCGCTCCCCGGCGATCTCCCAGGCCGCCGTGCAGGGGAGCCTGCCCGCAGCAAGCCGGCCGCGGATCGCCGCTTCCAGTTCCGGGCTCACCCGATCGGCCGGCCGGACCCCCTTCCCCTTCTCCCCGGAGGGATAGCCGAAGAGGCCCAGCTGGCAGCGGTCGATGCGGACCTCCAGGAGGTCCAGCGTCCGCCCCACATCGGCTATCGGTACGCCCAGATCGGTGCTGATCCGTTCCGCGTCGGCGCAACCGAGCCTTCCATCCTGGACCTTCGACCGGATGGCGCCGGCGATCCGCTCGTCCGGGGCCTGGCCCTTCCCGTGTTTGGCCGCGTAATGGCCCCTGTCGGCATGTGTCATCGTCTCCTCCATAAAAATCGGGACCGATGGGCTTCCCCTTGGGCCACCCTGCAAAAATGAACGCCCTTTGCGGAGGGGGTCTCTCAGTCCTTCATGTCGTGGAACGGCTCTTTCTGCGTACGCCGCAATGACGAGGGGTGAAGCGCAACGCGGCATCCGGGCTCTTTTGCGGAGCCGTCAGTATTTCATGTAGTGGAACGGCTCGATGGCCGAGAGGGCTTCGGCGTCGAGCGTCTGGAACCCTTTCTTTTCGAGGAGATTCTCGGCCTTCTCGACCTGGTCCACACTGACCACGAAGACGGCCTTCTGGTGTCCCTCGAGGACGAACCCGTAGGCGTTGTTGATGTTGACCCCCTCGGCGAAGAGCAGCTGGGTCAGCCTGTCCAGCCCCCCCGGCTGGTCGGGGATGAGGACGGCCAGGACCGGGCTCAGGGAGACCGTCATTCCCGTCTTCTTGAGGGCCTCCTCGGCCCGCTTGGGATCGTCGACGATCAGGTTGATCACCCCGAAGGTGTCGGAGGTGGCGATCGTCGTCGCCCGGATGTTGATCTTCTCCTTCGCCAGGACCTTCGTCACCGCCGCAAGCCTTCCCGGCTTGTTCTCCGCAAAGATGGACAGTTGATAGGTAATCATGGCCTCCCCCTGTTCGCCGGCCTGTCGAACGAAATCCGCCGGCAGGCGCTTAAATGCCCGTCATCCTAGTCCTTACGGTTGTCGATCACCCTCTTCGCCTTCCCCTCGCTCTTGGGCAGGGAATCCGGCTCCACCAGGTCGACTTTCGGCGAGATCAGGATGTCGCTCTTGAGCTCCTCGACGATCCGTCGCCGGAGCGCTTCGAGCTGGTGGAGGTCCCCGCCGAAATACTCCTTCTGGACTTCCACCTTGACGGTCATATGGTCGTTATACTCCTCCCGATCGAGGATGATCAGGAAATTGGTCCCGACGCCCGGGATCTCCATGAGCTTCTTCTCGATCTGGATCGGGAAGATGTTCACCCCCTTGAGGATCATCATGTCGTCGGTCCGCCCCTTGATCCGCTCGATCCGCCGGTGGGTCCGGCCGCAGGGGCATGGCCCCGGGATGATCCGGGTGAGGTCCTTGGTCCGGTAGCGGAGGATCGGCATCCCCTCCCGGAGGAGGGTCGTGGTGACCAGTTCCCCCTCCTCCCCGTCCGGGAGCGGCTTGAGGGTCTTGGGGTCGATGATCTCGACGATGAAATTGTCCTCCCAGATATGCATCCCGTTCTGCTCCGGACACTCGAAGGCCATGCCCGGGCCGTTCATCTCCGAGAGGCCGTAGGAGTTGAACCCCTTGAAACCGTAAAACTCCTCGATCTTGCGCCTCATCTTTTCCGAGTGGGGCTCGGCGCCCAAAAAGGCGAGCCGGAGCTTGGTGTCCCTCCGGGGGTCGCAGCCGACCTCCTCGAAGACCGTCGAAAGATGCAGGGCATAGCTGGGGATGATGTGGATCGCCGTGGTCTCGAAATCCCGGATGAGCTGGATCTGGCGCTTGGAATTTCCAGCTCCTGCGGGGATCACCAGGGCTCCGATCTTCTCGGCGCCGTAGTGGAAGCCCAGCCCGCCGGTGAAGAGACCGTAGGTCATCATGTTCTGAAAGACGTCGGAGCGGCGCATCCCGGTCATGTACATGGAACGGGCCAGGAGGTCCGTCCAGGCGGCGATGTCGGAGGCCGTGTGGAAGATCACCGTGGCCCGGCCCGTCGTCCCCGAGGAGGAGTGCATCCGGACCAGTTCGTCGCGGGAGCAAGCCAGAAAGCCGTAAGGCCAGAGTTCCCGGAGGTCCTCCTTGGTCGTCAACGGGAGATCCTGCACGTCCGCAAGGGTCCTGATCTTCTCCGTCGCGAGTTTCATCCGGCCGAAGAGCCGCCCGTAGTGTTCGGACTGCTTCGCCCGCTCCAGGGTCCGGCCGAGCCTGGCCAACTGCAGCTTTTCGAGCTCACCCCGCGCCATCGTCTCGATCTTCTGGTCCCAGTACATGCTGCGCCTCCGATTCGTCATGGATGGGATTTTCTACAACCGCTCGGGGATTTTGGCAAGCCAAACTTTTCGCGGTGCATCGGGGTCGGCCGGACGGCTGCCGCGGCGCCGGCCCTGCAAAGGACGCGACCTGGCGGACGACGGGAGGGCCGGGGAGCCGGGATCAGTCCTTCGATCCCGTTTCCTCCGTCCCGTCCGCTTCCTGATCCTTCCCGGCCTTTTTGCCGCGGTCGACCGGAGCCGCCTCTTCCTTCTTCTTGGACTTGTCGTCCAGCAGCCACCGAACCCTGCTCTGTTTCATGATCTCATGGCACAGGGCATCGGCCCTCTTCGCCCGTTCCGGTTCCTTCTTCGCGTAATACCCCAGGATCTTCACCCCGATCTCCGCGAGCGAAAAAGGCTTGATGATATAACCTTCGACCCCCAGCATCATGCAGGATCGGACATCCTCCATGCCGGACAGTTGGGTGGCCATGACAATGGTCGTCTTCCGGTCCTGGATGGTGGTCCGAATCTCCTTCAGGATCTGATATCCTGTCATTTCAGGAAGATATATATCTAGAACGATGATATCGGGACGCCATTCATCATAGACCCGCATCGCCTCTTTTCCCGAAACGACCAGTTTCTTGTCGAAGATCTGGCTGAAGAGTCCCTTGTCGTACAGGGTCCTGGTGGTCAGGTCGTCCTCAACCACCAGGATCTTGATTCTGTCCATCCCGTCCTTGGGCTCCAGCAGATAACTCACCTCTTCCTTGGTCAGTCTGGGGGTTTCGTCGTTGGTCGTCATGGACTATGGTCCCTCCATTCTCATAAGCGCTTCATCGTGTCGGCCGGCTCCTCAATGCCCTGCCGCCATGAGGCACGAAGCTCGTTCCTCCCCCGTGCCTTTCGATCAGGGATTACCCTCGGCCCTTCCCTTCCCGGCCCCGGCATACAGTTCCTTCCGGCATTCCGGGCAGAGGCTGTGGCTGAACTCCGCTTCGGTATGTTCACGGACATAGACTTCCACCTGGTTCCAGTAGCCCTGGTCGTCCCGGATCTTCTTGCAGCAGGAGCATATGGGCACGATGCCGCGCAGGGTCTTGATCTGATCCATGGCCTGATGCAGCTCCTTGATCTTTCCGGCCAGGATATCCTGCATCTCGATCTGGCGCAGACCGACATTGATCCGCGCGTGGAGTTCGCCGGGGTTGTAGGGTTTCGGCAGATAGTCGTCGGCCCCGGCATCCAACCCGGCGATGATATCCGCTTTCTCGCCTTTTGTCGTCACCATGATGAGGTAGGGACGCCGGTCGGTTTCCTGGGCGCGGATCCTGCGGCACAGATCGAGGCCGTCGATCTCCGGCATCATCCAGTCGAGAATGGCCAGGCGGGGCGCATCGGGCCGCTGCATGGCCTCCAAGGCCTCCGCACCATTCACCGTCGCCAGAACCTCATGGCCGCTCCTGGCCAGCAATATCTTCAGAAGGTTGCGCGACGTGATGTCGTCTTCCGCGATGAGTATCCTCATGGCCGCTGTCTCCTTGTCACACCCTCGTTGCCCGGGCGCACGGTCTTCCGGACCTTTCGCCCGGTCTTCAGCCCTCCCGCTTCAGGGATGCGGGATTCGGCCCGGGCTACAGGCCTTTCAAGCAGTCGTTCATCGCTTCCTTCAAGCGGATGAATTGGGCTTCCAGGTCCGACTGGCGGGCCGCGACGGATTCCAGGTCGCCGTTTTTGGCCGCCATTTCCATCTCGAAGGCCACCGCACTCAGGGCTTCGCCACCCATGTTGGCGGACGCCCCCTTGATGGTATGGGCCTGGCGCACGGTGTTCTGGACATCGCCGGACTCCAGATAGCCCCGCAGTGCCGAAATCTGCTTGGGAAGATCCTCCAGAAATCCTCCGATCAGCTCGCGCGCCAGTTCCTTGTCTCCGCCGAGGCGGTCCATCATGCCCGGGATGTCGAACACCGGCCCTCCCGGCTTGTGCTTCCCGGCACCGCCGCCCGGGGTCACGGGGGGCGCCGGTACGCCGGCCGATGGTTCCTTTCTTGCCGCAGAATCCTTGGGGAGCCATCTGTCCAGGACGTCCGCCAGGACCTGGGACGAAACCGGTTTGGAAACGTAGTCGTCCATCCCTGCGCCCAGGAATCTCTCCCGGTCGCCTTGCAGCGCATGGGCCGTCATGGCAATGATGGGAACGCGTGGATTGAGGACCGGAGAACGGGAATCGCGGATCCGCTGCGTGGCCTCTATCCCGTCCATGACGGGCATCTGGACGTCCATCAGGACCAAATCGTATGGAATGGTCTCGAGGGCCTTGACGGCCTCGGCGCCGTTGGCCACGGCGTCCGCCCGCAGTCCCATCCTCTTGAGCATGGCGATGGCCACCTGCTGGTTGGTGATGTTGTCTTCGGCCAGGAGGATCCGGACCACGCCCCGGCGCAGTTCGCGGACCCTGTGGCGCGTGATGATGGGTTGCGACGGCCGGGCCGCGGCCTTCTCGGACAGCGCGATGGCCAGGCAGTCGAAGAGCTCCGTCTGCCGCGCCGGCTTGGTCAGGTAAGCGGAAAACCCGATCTTCTCCATCTCTTTGGCATCCCCCCGCCGCCCGATGGACGTCATCAGCACCAGTTGGGTATTTCTCAGGGCCTCGTCCTCCTTGATGGCCCGGCCCAGGGTGGCACCGTCCATGCCCGGCATCTGCATGTCGAGAATGGCCATCCGGAACGGGTCGCCGGCGTCCCTGGCCCGATGGAGGGCCTGGAGCGCCGTGGGACCGTCCTGGGCCTCCTCGGGGCGGATCCCCCATGCCAGAAGCTGAGCGGACAGCACCTGGCGATTGGTGGCGTTGTCGTCCACCACCAGGATATGCACCCCGCGGATGTCGGCCGGCGGTTCAAAACCGCGTTCCCGATCGGCCTGTTTTCCCAGACGAACGGTGAACCAGTATTCCGAACCGCGCCCTTCTTCGCTGTTCACGCCGATCTCGCCGCCCATCCGCTCCACGAGTTCCTTCGAAATGGCCAGGCCCAGACCGGTCCCGCCGTATTTGCGGGTGATCGAGGCATCCGCCTGGGTGAACTTCTGGAATATATGTTCCTGCTTTTCCGCCGGGATGCCGATGCCCGTATCCTTGACGGAAAAGCGGATCACGACGTGGGCATCGGTCTCCGACAGGAGGCCGGCACGGACGGCGATCTCGCCCTTCTCGGTGAACTTCACGGCGTTCCCCGCAAGGTTGGTGAGCACCTGGCGCAGGCGGCCGGGGTCGCCGCGAAGATAGGTCGGCACGTCCGGCGCCGCGGCACAGATGAATTCGAGCCCCTTGTCGTAGGCGCGCAGCGCCAGCATGGCGGCGAAGTCGTCCAGAAGGGCGCGCAGGTCAAAGTCCAGCGTCTCCAGATCGAGCCTGCCCGCCTCGATCTTGGAGAAATCCAGGATGTCGTTGATGATGGCCAGCAGTGATTCGCCGCTGTTGCGGATGGTCTCGGCGTACCGGCGCTGCACCTCGCTCAGTTCCGTATCCATCAGAAGCCCGGTCATCCCGATCACGCCGTTCATGGGGGTGCGGATTTCGTGGCTCATGTTGGCCAGGAATTCGCTCTTGGCGGTGTTGGCCATCTCGGCCTGGACCGCCAGTTCCCTGGTCAGGGCCATGGCCGTTTCGAGCTGGCGGTTGGTTTCCAGAAGCTTCTCCTCAGCCGACCTGCGCAGCAGCACCGTGCCGATGTGCGCGGCCATGGCCTCCAGGAGCTCGACCGTTTCGAGGGTGAAACATCCCTTGCGCCGGTCGTTGAGCTGGATCATCCCCACGATGCCGTTCTTGTTCCGGATCGGCACCAGGGCCATGGAGGCGTAGCCGTGATGCATGCATTGGTTGCGCGGGCGATGCCGGGGATCCTTGTCTGGCGGGGTGTCCAGAAGCGGGGCTGCGTTGTTCGTCCAGAAGCTTCCCCCAGGCGTGAAAAGCGGGTCGGTCGGGTTGGTCCTGCCGGAGAGGATCAGGCCGCAGATACACTCCAGCCTGGCGTTGCCGTTTTCGTCCCGGCATACCCCGCCGTCGGCGTCCCGTTCGACGAGCGTGTTTTCCGTCAGCAGGAAATCCTTGGAAAAGCCCTCCTGGGCCGCATAGGGAAAATCATCCCCGGACTTCATTCGGATGCCCACGGCGTCGAAGCCGGTCCTCTCCTTCAGGACGGCGACGGCGTTCTGGATGGAACGGTCCAGGTCTCCAGGCTCGTTGAGGATCTGCAGGACCTCCCGCCCCATCTCCCGGTACTCCTCCGCCCGCTTGCTTCGGGTGATGTCCTGGTGCGTGCCCGACATCAGCAGGGGTTTGCCGTCGCCGTCCCAGGTGGAGACGGAGCCGCGGTCCAGGATCCAGACCCACCGGCCGTCCTTGTGCCTCATCCGGCATTCATGCTCGTAGTAGTCCGCATCCCCCCTGAAATGGCGCTCCAGAAGCCCCTCTCCGGTCTTCAGGTCGTCGGGGTGGCCGTGATCCATCCAGGTCTGGATCGAGACGGGAGCCAGTTCCTCCAGGCTATAGCCGATGATCTCGGCCCAGCGTTCGTTGAGGACGAGTTCCCCGGTCTGGACATTCCATTCCCAGGTCCCGACATTGGTCCCCCGGATGATGCTGGCCAGGCGCCGGCGCTCCTCCTGCAGGGCTTTTTCCGCCTGCTTGCGCCGGGTGATGTTGATCATGACCGAGAGCAGATATTCGTGACCCCGGCTTCTGAACACCTCTCCCGAGAAGAGTCCGGTGATGATCCTCCCGTCCTTGCCCCGCATCTGCAGTTCGATGACGCCGGCGCGGCCTTCCGTCCGAAGCTTGTCCATAATCTCGTCCATCTGCTCCGGCTGGGAGAGAAGGCCGATCTCGGCGGGGGTCCTTCCGATGACCTCCTCCTTGTCATAGCCGAGTTCCTTCACGAAGGCGTCGTTGACATCGGAGAACCTTCGGTCGGGAAAGGTGGAGAGGGCCATCAGGGCCGGGTTGTTCCTGAAGAGCCTCTCGAAGCGCTGCTGCGCCTCCTGCTCCTCGGTCAGGTCCTTGATGACGCTGAAGAGGCAATCCCGGCCGCTCCACCGGCCGATCCAGGCGCGGATTTCCACCGGAACGAGGTCGCCGTTCCGGCGGACGATGGGCAAGGAAGAGATCTCGCGCTCGTCCCGGCACATGGCGGCGACGGTCTCCTCGGCCTCCTGACGCCGATCGGGCGGATGAAGATCCGTGAGGCGCATCCTGACGATCTGGTCGGGACCGTAACCGAGCTTCTGTTCGAAGGCCTTGTTGGTGAATAGGATCTGCCCCTGGGGGGTCGCCACGGCGATCATGTCTTCGACGGTCTCGAAGAAGGTACGGAAATTGACCTCGCTCTCGCGCAGGGCGTTCTCCGCCTTCACCCGGTCCGTGATGTCGTAATTGATGCCGATCATCCTGGGGGGTGCGCCATCCCCGTCCCGGACAACGAGGCCGGCGGCCTTGAGATGGCGGACCTCTCCCCCGGGCTTTCGGATCCGGAACTGGGTGTCGAAAGCCTTGACGCCGTCCAGAGCCATCCGGGTCTCCCCTTCGACCTGTTCGACGTCGTCGGGGTGCATGCTTCCGATCCAGGCGTCGTAGGTGCCGGCGAACTCTTCCCTGCGGACCCCGTAAAGCCGCAACATCCCGTCATCCCAGACCAGGGCATTCGTCCCCACATCCCATTCCCAGACGCCCACGCCGGCCGACTGGGCCGCCATGGTGAAACGCTCGTTCAGCCGGTGCAATTCCTCCGTCCGCTCGCGGACGCGGTCCTCCAGTTGAAGGTTGACGGCCCGATCGTCCATGATCTTCCGGCTCAGGGCCTCGCCCATCTGCCGGAAGTTCGCGACGAGCTGGGACATCTCCCCGATGCGGGTCTCGGGCCAGGCGATGGACTGGCTCTGTTCGATCCGGTCGGGAAGGTCCTTGGAGATGCGGGCGAGTTTCGCCGGGACGTTGGCCATCATCCGGCTGATCGCCGTGGTGACGGCCAGGGTGAGGATAAAGAGCACCGCCATGGCCAGCATGTTCCGGATCATCGCATCGAAGATTTCCCGCTGGAGGGGGGCGACGGGGTACTCCACCAGCAGCGTCCACGAGGTCCCCTCGATGGGCATCCGCATGAAATAATAGGCGTCCCTCCAGGCATCCATGACGGTGACGTTGATCCGGGGGCCGGGCACCTTGAGGAACACCCCGGGAATCGAGGTCTCCTTCTGATTCCAGGTGACATCCGGCAGGACGTTGAGGACCCGTTTGTCCGGATCGGTGCTGACGACCACGGCTCCCCGTCTGTCCAGGACGGTAAACTTCAGTTCGCTGTGCCAGGAGATCTGGGCGAGCAGGAGGTTGATCTGGTTCAGGTTGATGGCCCCCAGACCGAACCCCCGGAACCTTCCCTCCACGACGACCGGAGCAGCGATGGTAAAGATCGGGGTGAAGACGCCGCCCCGCCCCATGAAGACGTCGGACACCACGGGACGCAGCGTCGTTTTCATCTGTTCGTAGTAGGGACGGTCGCTGAAATTCAGTCCGATGGTCGACTCCCCCTTCTCGTTGACGGGCGGATCGAATGCGACGGTGGTTCCTGACGCGTCGAGCAGGGACATGTTGTGGAAGTCCGGCGCCAGGCGCTTGATGCGCTGGAGCTCCTCCTGCAGTGCCGCCGACGGCCGGAGCGGCCCCTTTTCGCCGAGGCGGGCCACGGCCTTCACCAGGGCCAGATTCTGGGAAACGAACCGCGCGATGACCCGTTCGATCTCCTTGGTCTCGGTGGCCAGCGTCTGAGAAGCCTCCTTATGCCGTGAATTGATCTCCAGGTTGTTGACCAGGAAGAGCAGGCCGATCATCGGGACCATGAGGAAGGCCGTCGTGACCTGCTGCAGAACGATGGAATAGGGAATCGTCCGGGGGGCCGACTCGATCCCCATCCAGCGCCGCAGGGGGACGTAGGAGAGGATGATGCTGGCGACAAGGGCGTTGAAGACGCCGTTGAGGAACTGCTTCAGGAAGACGATCCCGGCGCCCTGGAGGCCGACATGCATCACCCCGGCATAGAAGAGGAGCACGAGCAGCGGATCGAGCAGGACCCAGAAGAGGGCGTCGATCAGGAGGATGTTCCGCTTGCCCCGCCTGAGGGCCAGGCCGACCCAGAGGGTCTCTGCGGTGAAGATGATGATCGCATAGGGGTGGCCCCAGAGGAAATAGGTATATGCCGAGGACAGAAGGGCGGTGGCCGCCCCCCACCAGAGGCCGAAGAGCCCCACGGCGACGATGTTGAAGATGCTTCCGAAAACGATGTTGACGCTGTAATAGGCGATCGGCAGGTTGGCCCCGTTGCCGGCGAAACTGAGCAGCAGAAGCGCGGCGGCCACCAGGATGATCCGTCCCCAATTTCGGTCCTTGCGTTGTTCAGATATGTCTGTGTTCCCTGACTGTCCGGTCATTGGTCATTTGAGCGGCCCTCGGGCCTGCGCCGACATCCGGCAGGGGGGATCCCCCTGCCGCGGTCGGCGGAGCGACCGGCAATACCTTAAAAATATTATGCAAATTCAGGGCCAAACACCGGCATCGGAGACTTTTTACCGCTCGATGGGGATCACTGCTCGGAAACCCTGCCGTCCAGGGAGGAACGCCGACCGGACCGATACCGGCGCGGGGAAAGGAGGCTTGGGCGGCAAGGGACGGTCAGGCCCTCATCGGTCGAAGAAAAAGGTATAGTCACGGTAGCAGCGCCCTTCGGCGTGCATCATGCACCGGGTGACCTTGGGCTGCACGTCGTAGCGGATCCCCAGGGTATCGAACCAGGCCTCCACGCGGTCCATGATGCCGCACTCGTACCGGTCGATCATCCCCAGCATCCGGATCCCTTCGTAGGCAAAGCACCGCTGCCAGGTGCCGCGGACATGGTTCTTCCCTTTCGATTCGAAGGCGTACGCCATGAAGTCGCCGGTGAGGCTGGCCATGACGAACCGGAAGAAATCCCAGAACTGGCCGAAGGTCTCTATCGTTTCGATCCCCGCGGCTTTCTTCATCCGCTTGATCTCCACCGCGGCCATGGCCCTGACGGCCGCCCGGTTGATCCGGTTCGTCTTCTCGATGCCGCACTCCTGCAGGCACTGGGCGAACCACATGGCGTCGTGCGTCATCCAGCACTTGATGAGCAGTTCTTTGAGGGCCTTGGGTTCCAACGGTTTTGGGTCCATGGTTCCCTCCCCGGCGGGTATTCCCGATGGACAGGGCCGCACCGGCCGATGTCCACGACGCCCGGATGGCCGATTCCCTCCTAAAAGAGGTGGACCGACATGGGGGCGAAAAGCCCGATCATACTGAAGACCAGCCCGACGGCGCCCAGTCCGCCCGCCATCCAGGTGAGCGCCGCCACCCCCGTAATGATCTCGGCAGAGGCCAGGACGATGGCGATCTGGAGGGCCGCCGAGGCCAATTCGTAGTGGTGGTAGGCCGCCATCGCATGGACCCGTTTGGCTTCGGCGGCCTTCGCCCGGGCCGCAAGCTCCTTGCGTCCCTCCTGGGTCTCGGGCTCCGAGTCGTACCGGGCGGCCACCTTCTTCCAGAGGTCGATCTGCTCCTGGAGGAGCGCCTTCTTCGCCGGGACGGTCGTCTGCTTGAGTTCCGTCTCGGCAGCCTCCGCCGCCGTCCTGACGGTCGTCATCCGGATCGTCTTGGCCTGGAAAAAGGACCACAGGTTCGACGCCTCGATGTTGTAACTCAGGGCCGAGGTCTGGGCACTTTTCCCAAACGTTTCGCTGAAGGCCAGGATCAGGGCGAGGACCGAGATGAGCAAGGCAATCTTCTTGTTGGAAGGATCGATGTGGCCGTGACCGGACATGGGGAATCTCCTGAGCGATGGAATGGGGTCGCCCAAAGGCGTGTTCGAGTATAGGCTGGCCCCCGCCGCCGAGTCAAGGATTTTGCACCGGCCCCGAAAAACCTTCAAATCACGCCTCCAAAATCCATCCTGAGGCGCAGGGCAAACGGAGTCACCACCGCACCGGCCCTTTTGGGTCCGGAAGCAGGCGACCGAAGTCATAAAAAGATTGCCAAAAGCCCACCCGGCAGGGTAAGAAAGGGACCCCACCTCCAGGACATGACCTGTCCCACGGGGTTCGGGGGAATCGGGCGGCAATCGGGATGGCCGAAAACCGCCGCCGGGATTTGCAGGGAGACGGACCATGACCGGCGTCATCCTCTCGGGAGGACGAAACACCAGGATGGGGGAGAACAAAGCCTTTCTGAAGGTGGAAGGCGAAAGGCTGATCGACCGGACCGTCCGCCTCTTCAGGGAGATCTTCGGCGAGGTGATCATCGTCACCATGGCCCCCCTCGACTACCTCGACCAGGCAGCCACGGTCGTGACCGACATCTTCCCCGGCAAGAAGGCCCTCGGTGGGATCTACACCGGTCTCTTCTACGCCTCCTCCGAGAAGGCCTTTGTGGTCGCCTGCGACATGCCCTATCTGAATCCCGCCTTCATCCGCCACCTCATCCGGCAGGCTGACGGATACGACATCGTCGTCCCCGAAGTCCCCGAGGGCTTCCAGCCCCTCCACGCCGTCTATGCCCGCCGGTGCCTCCCCGTGATCCGGGGACTGCTGGAGCGGGACCGCCTGAAGATCACCGGTTTCTATCCCGGTCACAGGATCCTGAAGATCCCGCCCGCCGAATTCGGCCCCTTCGATCCCGAAGGACGGATGTTCCTGAACATCAACACCCCGGCCGATCTCACCCGCATCGAACTGCGTCGGGAGTCCTGACCCCGCCGCCCGCTCAAGCGCGTCGAGGCCGCTAAAACGATTAGACAATCCCCGTCGAATGTGGTAAGGGGGCAGACAAAAAAGGGGGAACGCTCATGGAAGGCGGTAAAACGTTCAATCGCTGGCTCATCGTCGTGGGCGCGCTGCTGATCCAGGTCAGTCTGGGCGCCATCTACATCTACAGTGTCTTCAAACCCGGCCTCAAGGCCCGCTTTCCCGACTGGAGCAACACGGATCTGGCCCTGCCGTCCATGCTGGTCCTGCTCTTCTTCGGCCTGGCGACCATCTTCGCAGGCCGGGTTCAGGACCGGATCGGGCCGCGCTACGTGGCCATGGCGGGGGCGGTCATGCTGGGGCTCGGCCTCCTGATCTCCTCCAGGGCCGGGAGCCTGCTCACCTTCACGCTCGGCTTCGGCATCATCGGCGGCCTGGGGATCGGCACCGCCTACGTCTGCCCGATCGCCACCTGCGTCAAATGGTTCCCCGACAAAAGGGGCCTCATCTCGGGGCTGGCCGTCGCGGGTTTCGGCGGCGGCGGCCTGGTTTTCGCGCCCGTGGCCAAATCCCTGATCCTCTCCGTCGGCGTCATGAACACCTTCCTCTACCTGGGGGCGATCTTCTTCGTCGTCGTCATGGTCGGCGCGATGTTCATGATCACCCCCCCGGCCGGCTACTGCCCGCCCGGCTGGACGCCCCCGGCAGCCGCCAGCGGCACGGGATGCGCCATCGGGGTCGACTATACCTGGCAGGAGATGGTCAAAACCTCCCGGTTCTGGCTCCTGTGGGTCGCCTACTTCGCGGGCTGCTCGGCGGGGTTCCTCATCATCATGAACACGGTCAACATCTGGCAGTCCTTCTCGATCCTGGCCCTGGCGCCCCAGTTCCCCACGATTCCCAAGGACGCCTACCTGGACATCCTGACCAAGGGGACCACGGCGGTCATGGCGATCTCCGTCGTGAACGCCCTGGGCCGGATCCTCTGGGGAAAGATCTCTGACAGCATCGGCCGGAAAAACACCCTCTACATCATGTTCCTCTACAGCGGCGCCATCATGCTTGCCCTCAACTGGCTCACCTCCTTCCCCCTGTTCCTGGTCGGGGTGATGTCGGTGGGGTTCTGCTTCGGCGGCTTTTTGGGGGTGTTCCCGGCCGTAACGGCGGACTACTTCGGGACGAAGAACATGGGGGTCAATTACGGCTGCATGTTCATGGCTTACGGGACGGCGGGCCTCTTCGGCCCCTGGATCGCCCCGAAGCTGATGGAGGTCGTCAAGGAGGTCCCCTTCGAGAGCGTCGCGGCAGGCGTCGTGGCGGTCAAGACCTACGCGGCGGGGAACTACATCGCATCCTTCGTCATCGCCGGGGTGATGTGTCTGGTTTCGATCCTCCTGATCCGGATCGTCCCGGCGCCGGCGGCCAGGAAGGGATAGGCCCGGCGATCCATCGTCTTGCCCGTGCGCAAACCAAGGGGCCCCGTTCGGGACCCCTTTTCCGTTCAACACATCGTCCGGAAAAAGGCCGGAGCCCGTTCAAAATGTCCGGATGCGAGGCCCCGAATTCGAAGAATCGCGAAGTCCATCCTTGAGAGCGGCGAGGCGAACGGCCTGGACCGTTGAGCGGAGCATGATGAGGCCAACGAAGCCGGGAGGCCCTTTTCATTGGCCGGGCCGACTCAGAGCTTCTTGATGCGGCCCTCCAGGACCCGCCGCGAGATCCCCAGGTAGGCCGCGGTCCGGGTCCGATTCCCCCCGTGCTTGTCCAGGGCCTTGG
The DNA here is from genome assembly GCA_964403345.1 of uncultured Syntrophus sp. Lineage (GTDB taxonomy): Bacteria > Desulfobacterota > Syntrophia > Syntrophales > UBA5619 > JAKAFS01. Next base: position 18,127 of record CAYOGU010000030.1, read on the forward strand.
CGATGATCCGCCGGTTCAGCCCCTCGAGATCGAGCCGATCCCCGGGCAGCTCGAAGGCCGCTTCCGCCGAAAGGACGCCGGCAGCCGAGGCCGTCCCGCCGGGATCGGCCCCTTCCCGGGCGAAGGCGAGCGCCTCCGCGTCCACGGTCTCCCCGGGGTGCATCAGGACGAGCCGCTCTATCGCGTTCTTGAGCTGGCGGACATTTCCAGGCCAGGGCAGCGAGGCGAGGAGCCGCTCCGCCTCGGGCGTGAAGCCGCCGAACCGCTGGCCCCGGCGCCGCGAGGCCCGCTCGGCGAAGCGGAGGGCCAGGGGGAGGATGTCCTCGGGCCTCTCGCGCAGCGGCGGGATCCGGATCCGTCCCATGTTGATCCGGTAGTAGAGGTCGAGCCGGAAGCGCTTGGCCTCCACCTCCCGCTCCAGTTCTTTGTTGGTCGCCGAGACGATCCGGATGTCCACGGGGATCTCCTTGATCCCCCCGAGGCGGTAGAGCCGCTTCTCCTCCAGGACCCGGAGCAGCTTGACCTGGACGCCCTGGGGCATCTCGCCGATTTCGTCCAGGAAGAGCGTCCCGCCGGA
>CAYOGU010000031.1:0-18584 GCA_964403345.1 uncultured Syntrophus sp.
CTTGATGAGGGACAGCCACTGGACACAAGTCAATCGCCCCTGGTTGATCCACCTTGAATTTTAAACCCGGATCAACATCGCATCGCCCTGGGCCGCCCCGGAACAGATCCCGCAGACCCCCAATCCCCCTCCCCGCCTTTTGAGTTCGTAGGCCAGGGTCATCAGGATCCTCGCCCCTGTCGCCCCAATGGGGTGGCCGTAAGCGATGGCGCTCCCGTTCACGTTTACCTTGGCGAACATTTCCTCCTTGGTCATCCCCAGGATCGTCCGGGCGCTGACCAGGACCACGGCCGCGAAGGCCTCGTTGATCTCGACCAGTTTGATCTTATCCATGGTCAGGTCGTTCTGCGCCAGGATCTTCCGGATGGCGAGCCCCGGGACCGTGGCGATGTCCTTCGGGGGTTGGGAGACCTCCGCGTAATCGAGGATCGTGCACAGGGGCGCAAGGCCCAACTCACGGGCTTTCTCGGCGCTCATGAGGAGGCAGACGTCCCCGCCATCGTTGACGCCAGGGGCATTCCCAGCCGTGACGCTCCCCGGCTGTCCGGTAACAGTGCTTTTGTGGCCGAAGACCGGTGGGAGTTTGGCGAGCCCCTCCGGGGTTGTATCCGGACGCGGCCCTTCGTCCTGGCTTATCACGGAGGTTTTCTTCCCCTCACGGACCTCCACGGGAAAGATCTCCTCATCCAGGCGGCCCGCCTTCATCGCCTCGCAGGCGGCCAACTGGGAATGGAGGGCCCATTCGTCCTGGTCCGCCCGGCTGAAACCGAACTCGTCGGCGACCTCCGAGCCGTGGAGGGCCATGTGGCGGTTGTAGAAGGCGCACCAAAGGCCGTCGTTGACCATCAGGTCCACGGCGGGGCGGGTGGGAAGGCCCATCCGGGCGCCCCAGCGCATCTCGGGCAGGCTGAAGGGGGCATTGGTCATGCTCTCCTGGCCGCCGGCGATGCAGATGTCGGCGCGGCCCAACTGGATCATCTGGACGGCGAGATCCACCGTCTTGATCCCTGAGGAACAGACCTTGTTCACCGTGATGCTGGGGACCGTTTCGGGCAACCCAGCCAGAATCGTGGCCTGGCGGCTGGGGACCTGGCCAGCGCCGGCGGCGACGACCTGCCCCATGAAAACGTAATCCACGTCGGCTGGCCGAACCTTCCCTCCCGTCCGGCGCAGGACCTCCTTGATGGCCAGCGCGCCGAGCTCCGGGGCGGTGAAGCCCTTGAAGGCCCCGCCGAACCGGCCGTACGGCGTCCGGCAGGCCTCGACCATGACGACTTCGCGGAGGCCTGAGGCGGCCTTCTTCCTTGCGGCCGTCGCCGAGAAATCGGGTTTCCTCTCGCCGTAGGGGGCCACGTGGGCCTTGGCGTATTTGTCCGACATCTTCTGATCCAACTTCTGTGGCACCTTTTCCATGGTCATTCTCCGATCTTTTCTACCCATTCGATCTCCCGCGGGACCTTGTAGGTGGACAGGTAGGTCCGGCAGTGCTTGAGTAATTCCCTCTCGTCAGTATCCGCGCCTGGTTTTCTGACGACGAGGGCCTTGACGATCTCGCCGCGGAGGAGGTCCTCCTTGCCGACGATGCTGGCCTTGGCCACGCTTGGATGGAGTTCGAGAACGATTTCGATCTCTCGCGGATAGACGTTGAAGCCGCTGGTGATGATCATCCGCTTCTTCCTCCCGGTGAGGAAGATGTAACCTTCGTCGTCCATCCGGCCCAAATCGCTCGTGTAGAGCCAACCGTCCTTGAGGACCTGGGCGGTCCTTTCCGGGTCCTTGTAGTAGCCCTTCATGATGTTCTCGCCCCGGAGGATCAGTTCCCCGATCGTCCCCCTGGGGACTTCCCGCCCCTGATCGTCGACGATCTTGGCCTCGACATTGGGGATGGGGGTGCCGATCGAGCCGTGTTTCTGGGGCATGTCCAGGCGGCTGAAAGAGGAGACCGGCGAGGCCTCGGTAAGGCCGTAGCCCTCCATGATCTTGACCTTGAATTTTTCCTCGAAGACGGGGATGAAATCCGGCGGCATCGCCGCCCCGCCGGTGATGCAGAGCTTCAGGGAATCAACCTGGAACCGCTCGGCCCCTTCGAAGAAGAGCATCCCCAGAAAGAGCCTCGGCACGGCGGCGATGTAGGTCACCCGCTCCTTTTCAATGGCGGTGAAGATCCCCTCGAGGGTGAAACGATCCATCAGGACAACGCTGGCACCCACCCGGAGCGGCGAGACCATGTTGGAGACCGCCCCGAAGGAGTGGAAGAAGGGAATTATGGCCAGCCCCCGGTCTCCGGCTCCCCGGTGGCATATCGTCCTGAGGAGGAGCGACTGGGTCAGGAGGTTCTTGTGGGTCAGGACCGCCCCGAGGGGCCTGCCCGTCAGTCCTGCCGTATAGATCATCACAGCCGGGTCGTCGTCCGCAAGCTCCGGGATGACGTCCTCGGAGGGGGCGTTGGTGACGATCGGACCGAAGGGGATCCCCTCGCCGTTGGCGGTGATCAGGTGGCGACAGAGAGGCAGTTCCTCGCGGATCTCTTCGAACCGCTTGGCCAGTCCCTCCTGGGTGATAAGGCACTTGGTGTCGCTGTTGCCCAGGAGGTGGCGCAGTTCGTAGGGGGTGGATTGGACGTTCAATGTCACGGCGACGCCGCCGATCTTCTGGACGGCGAAATAGGCCACGACGAATTCCGGGCAGTTGGGGAACATGACGGCCACCTTGTCCCCCTTTCTAAGTCCCAGGGACCGCAGATGATTCCCCAGTGCGGCGGCGAATCGATTCAGATCCCGGAAGGAAATCCTTCTTTCACCATGGATCAGGGCCACCTGATCCCCATATTTTTCAGCGCTTTGCGCCAGCATCTTTCCCAGGCTCATGACTTCTTTTCGCCCTCTGAATTTTTCGCTCCTCCATAGCACAGGAGATGAAAAGATGCCAATAAAAAAGGGCCGTTTCGCCCTGTGGACCGCCGGGTTGTCCTCATGCCTTTGTTCCCCTTTGAAAATGTGATCGATGGCGTCCCCGGAGAGGGCCATTTTCCCCTTGATAGAACCCATCCCTTTTCCTATAATGCCCCTGCCTTGCCGGACACCCCCGCAAGTGCGGAACCATCATGTCTGCCCGGACTTGAGGGGAGGCGGGTTTCCCTTCGGAAGTAGGCCTTCCCCGCAGGTTTGATGACCACCGTGATTGTCTTCAAAGGTCGATCGTTACCACATACGAGAAGGAGGGGATATGAAGAAAAAAGTTTTGGGGGTGTTGCTCCTGCTGTTCTGGACTGTTGTTTCCATGGCCTCGGCCGCTGAACTCAAGGTCGGAGAGAAGGCCACGGACTTCAAGTTGAAGGATTCGACGGGCAAGGAGTACTCGCTGGCCGACCCGCAGTTCAAGGGGAAGGTCCTCTATATCGCCTACGTGGACCCCGACGAGAAGGACACAAACAACCACGTTGAAGATGCCCTGAAGAAGGAAAAGGAATCGGGTGCCCTGGACAAGACCCGTTACGAGGGATTCGGGATCGTCAACCTGAAGGCCAGCGGCCTGCCGAACTTTATCATCAAGGCGTCCATCAAGAGCAAGCAGGAGAAAACCGGGGCCATCATCCTGCTCGATTACGATTACACCATCCTCAATCTCTGGGGCGTCAAGAACGACTCCTCCGACGTGATCGTCCTGGACAAGGAACGGATCTGCCGGTATCTCTACAACGGCAAACTGCCGCAGGAGGAGTTGGCGAAGATGCTGCAGATCATTAAGGAATACCAGGCCAAGTAGCCTTTTCGCGGTGTGATGCTTTCGGGCGGGGATCAATCCCCGCCCTTGTGCAATCCATGGAGATCATTTGGGGAATGTTCGTTGAGAGGGGAAAGACCCCTGGAACGAGGGATGCGCTTGGCCTGCGTCGCCATGACGGGATATGATGCCCACAGGGATCCGGATTCCTTCAGAGACTTCTGGTGGGGCAAACCGTTTCGGGAGAGAGGTCGATGATGGAGCGACGCCGACGCATTGCGGTGGTGATCCCCAAGTATGGTCTGGTGGGGGGGGCGGAAGGCTTTGCCGCCGGACTCACTGAACGGATCGCGGCCGATCCCCGGTTCGAAGTCCACGTTTTTGCCAACCGTTGGGCGGCTCTCTCGGACCGAATCTCCTTTCATCGAATTCCGATGATCCGATTCCCCCGGTTTCTGACTACACCGAGCTTTGCCTGGTTCGTCCAGCAGCATATGGCGGCCTCGGGCACTTTCGACCTGGTCCACACCCATGATCGGATCTTTGCAGCCGATATCTATACCATGCACGGCATTCCCCACCGCTGGTGGGTTCGTCAGGTGCGGCAGAAGAAGAGGATGAGCCTCTTCGACCGCGCCACGGCCTGTATGGAGGACCGACTGATCTATCGGGGCGGGTGCCGGCGGTTTCTCGCTGTTTCGGAGCTGGCCCGGAGGGTCTTCCTGGAGGAGTATTCCGTTGAGCCGGAACAGGTGGCGGTCCTCCATCCCGGGATCGACGGGGCCCCTTACAGCAAACTCGATCGGGGGCGGTGCCGTCAGGAAGTGAGGGCCCGCCTCGGGATCGCTTCCGATGACCCCCTGATCCTCTTTGTTTCCATGAATTTTTCCGTCAAGGGCCTCGATCATCTTTTCCGGGGGCTAGGCCGTCTCCGGCAAAAGTCCCCTGTAGCGCGCTTCCGGCTTCTCGTCGTCGGCCGGGGCGATGAGAAGGCCTACGGACGGCTTGCCCGGGATCTGGGGATCGGGGATGCGGTTGTTTTCAGCGGGGCCGTGGCGCGGGAAAGACTGCCGGAGATCTATCTGGCCGCGGACTGTTACGCCATGCTCTCCCGTTTCGATACCTTTGGCATGGTTGTCCTCGAGGCGATGGCCGCGGGCCTTCCGGTTCTGGTCAGCGGTTGCGTTGGGGCCCGGGACCTCGTCCAGGAAGGGGAGAACGGGTTCGTCATCGAGGAGCCCGGCGATGCCGATGCCATTGCCGAGAGGATCGGAGCCCTGCTCAGGGATGATCTCCTGGGGATGATGGGGCCCAAGGCCCTTCAAACGGCCCGGGAGAATTCCTGGGAAACCGCCGTGCGGAAGGTCCTGGAGGTCTATGAGGAGATCCTTAACGGTCGTCTTCAGGCCGGATCGGCCAGGACCGGTTCCTGAGGGAGGGCTTGAGGATCAAGGGCCCCGGCGGGGCATGCCTGGGGTAACTTCCCTTGTCCTTTCGCCGGTTCTCCGGAGGTCGGGTGGCCGTGATTCTATTCGGTCCTGTGGATGCGGATGACGTCATCCTTCAGGATGAAGGTGGCGTTCGGGCGGTTCCGGTAGACGAAGTCCCTGATTTCATCCACCCTGGGGAAACCGTCCCTCCCGACGAAAAGCCTCGCGTCGTCGATCAGGATGACGTGGTCCTTGATGGGATGGTCGAAGATGCACTTCAATTCCCTAAGGATTGGCGAATCGACGGCCCCCCTGCCGGTTCCTTCGCCGGAATAGTGTGCATCGAGCCAGAACAGGGCCGGTTCTTTCACCGTCGCGAGAATCCTTGGCAGGATCTCTTCGCTGTCCCCCTGATGCAGGTGGATATGGGACGAACCGGAAAATTTCGCTACGGCCAACCGGTAGAGGGGCTCGAAGATCTCGATGGAGTGGATGACCCGGAAGCGCTTCCGCATCGCCTCGACCATATCCCCCTCATAGGTCCCCGTTTCGATCAGGGTTTCCAAACGGTACTTCCGGGCGTACTGCCCAACGATCCACTGCTTCACATAGTCCGAAGGCGGCAGCGGTCGTCCCCTGAGGTCCCAGAACCACCGGTTCCAGGCCTTGTGGGGCAAATATCTCCTCTTGAAGGCCTTGAAGCTCATGCGTGCGGAGGCGTCTTTCGACAGCGGCCACTGTTGGCCGTCAATGGCCACGAAGTTCGTCGTCCGGAACTGCTCGTCGAGCTCCCGGTAGTCGGGGAGGGGATGGAGATAGCCCGTTGGGGTGATCCGGTACACGTCCATGTTGTTTTCTTTGAAGAAGTAAAAGAAGTCCTTGTAGAAAGTCCGCGTATCGATGTTGCAGCCGCCGAACTCGAAGGTGGCCATCCCGACGGCCCGCTTCTCGAACATGCGCGTGGCGCCCAGGAGGAGGTCCATCTCGTGGCCCTCGATGTCGATTTTCAGGAGGTGGATGTATTCCACGCCGAGGTTGGCGCAGTAGTTGTCCAGGGTATCGATCTTGACCATCTCCGAATGGGAAAATGAGATGCCGAAGGAGTCCAGTTGCCGATGGGTGAGCGAACCGCCCGATTCCTCTGAATCGAAGTAGAGATCAAAATCCCCTTTTTCCCTGCCCAGGCCAAGGTTGTTGATGGTTACCCGCGGATATCGTTTGACCCGGTCCGAGAGGGTGCCAAAGACATGGGACGACGGTTCAAAACAGTGGATGTGAAAATCCTCGCCTTCAAGAACCGATCGAACGAGGTCCAGATACTGGCCCTTGTTGGATCCGACATCGAAGATGCAATAGGGGGGCGGCTTCAGGGTCTTCAGTTTATAGAGGACGCCGATTTCCCCGCTTTCCGAGACGTTTTCACCCGAACCGATACCCATGTAGAGGTGGGCCTTGCGGACGATACGCTCCAGAAATTTCTGGCCGGTCTTGTTGCCGTAGAGGGACATTAAGGGTTTGAACATATTTAGGCCTTTAGCATTCTTGTCATGGGCCGTCAAGAACTATCCTATGAATCCAGGGTTTTTGATAATAATAAGGATGAGAAAGGGTGACTTTTGTGCTAGAAGGAATTCAAATGGAGCCGGGAGGGGATGGATCCACTGGACGTTTCGGTCATCATCGTCAGTTATAATACGGCGGATTTCATCGGGATGTGTCTCGAATCCCTGGGGCCGGAACGGGGGCCTTCCCGGGAGGTCTTCGTGATCGACAACGCCTCGGGGGACGGGAGCGCGGAGATCGTCCGGGGCCGCTATCCCTGGGTTCACCTGATCGCAAACGGGCGGAACCGGGGGTTCGCCGCGGCCAACAATCAGGCCCTTCCCCTGTGCCGCGGTCGTTACCTCTTCTTCCTGAATCCCGATGCCCTGCTGGTCGGGAAAGAGGCCCTGATGGACTGCATCCAATTCATGGATGTCAATCCGGGGGTCGGGTTGGCCGGCACCCGCCTGACCAACCCGGACGGCAGCCTCCAGGAATCGGTTTCCAGGCGCTATCCCGGACAGAGATTTGCCGGGCCTGAGATGGACGGCATGAAGGGGGCGATCGCCTGCGTCCAGGGCTCCAGCATGATTGCCCGGACCGAACTGATCCGGCGGATTGGGGGATTCGACGAGGATTTCTCCCTCTACGGGGAGGACCAGGACCTCTGTCTGAGGGTCCGCCGGGAGGGCTACGAGATCGGTTATATCGATTCCGTCAACGTCGTTCATTACGGTGGCCAGAGTGAAAGGCAAAGCGGCCAGGCCGAGGTGTGGAAGAAAAAGACCCGGGCCGAATACCTGTTCTATCGGAAACACTACCGGCCGCAGGTCATCGGCCGCATCCGAAGGGCCGACCTGCTCAAGGCCTGTTTCCGGATCGCGACCCTGACCCTGGCGATGCACTTGATCGGCGATCGAGAGCGGGCCGAGGGGAAGAGGACCAAATATCGGGCCATCTATGAAGTTCTGAAACCGATGCGATGGTGAGAAGCCTAAGGAACCTGATGGGAACAAGCAAGAGGGGGTACCTCGACGATTTGACCGAGGGGGGTGAATTCGATTTCCGGAAACTCGATCTGCCGGGCATCGACAATGAACCCGTCATTCGGGTGAACAGACCCGATATGGCCGAAGAGGAGACCTGTCTCTTCCACCGGAGCGTCGGAAAAGGAGAGGAATACCTCGGTCGGCTGGACCTTGACCTGACCACGGCGATGGGAAAGCGCCGGCCTGCTCCGATCGTCCGTTTCGCCGATGGGGAATATGCCTTCTACGATGTGACCATGGGCTGCAATGGACTCTATCTCCAGGCCGAGTCGGTCGAGGCCATCCGCAGGGCGATGCCCCTGCACATCGACTCCCTCAGGATGCTTGCCGCGGAGGGAAGGATGGCGCCCCTGATCTTTCCCGGCAACGTCGTTCGCCGGCCAAAGAGAGGAATCCTTTCCCTCCTGCACCGATCAGAGGAGCCATCGGCGGCCTCGTTCCTGGATTTTCTCCGCACCAGCGCCATCGCTCTGACCGCGGCCAACTACGTTCCTTTCTACGCGGTTTACGCCTACCTGACGTCCGGGGCCTTCGCACGTCTTGCCGATGGCCGGAAACTGGCCATCCTCAATTCGGACTTCGATCCGGAGTCCTTCCGGTTGTGGTTCTCCCGTTTCTCGAGCCGGCCGGAGATCCGTTTCGTCCGGATTCCGGATCGCTACGTCGCCACGCAATGGGAAACGCTGCGCGACGGTATCCTGGAGCGGGTTCCGTCCGATACCGATCTATGCCTGGTTGGCGCGGGCGTGGGCGCCCTTCCGGTTTGCGTCGATGTCGCCCGGCATTGTTCGATCCCCGCCATCGATGCCGGCCATGTGTTGAACATGATGAACGGCCGCGAGGACAAGTCCAACGGGATGAGGCTGTATACCCTCTGGAAATAAAATCATACCGGCCGGATGGATGCCGGCCCTTGATGGTGATGAACGATCCGCTGAAACCCTACAGAAGACGATTCAGGGCCTGGAAAAACAAGATCCTGCTCCAGATCGAGCTGAGGCGCTATGAGGCGGCCTTCAGGTCGCAGGGGCTTTCGATCCCAAGCGATTCCGATATCCGCAGGACCCTCCAGGATCGCTTCCCCCGACTCAAGGGCAAACCGAAGGGGCGTTTGTCGATCATCGCCGTTTATCACCACTACAACTGGGAAGACCATTCCTTGAAACCCGCCCTGGAGAAATTCGGGAAGGTTCGTCGTTACGACTGGTTCGAGGCATTCAACCACCAGAGAGGGGATTGGCAGGCATCCGTGAAGGCGGAGATGAACCGGGACCTCCTGGGCCGTTTAGGGAGGTGGGTTGCCGAGGAACGCCCAGACGTGATCTTTTCCTATCTCACGGGGGAACTCGTCAGTCCGGAGACCCTGAAGGCCCTCCGGGCCTTCGGCATCCCCATGATCCATTTCTGTCTCAACGACAAAGAGGGGTTCATCGGCAAGGTCAAGGACGGACTTGCCTTCGGTTCCCGCGACATCTGCCGCTACTTCGATCTGGCTTGGACAAGCACCGGCGACGCCCTCAAGAAGTACTGCGTGGAAGGGGCCATGCCGATCTATCTTCCGGAGGCGGCCAATCCGGAAATCCACAGGCCCTGGGACTTGGAAAAGACGATCGACGTCTCCTTCGTGGGTCAGTCCTACGGCAACCGTCCCGAGATCATCCGCCGTCTCGGGGAAGCGGGCATCCGTGCTGAGGTGTTCGGTTACGGCTGGCCGGGCGGTTCCCTCACCACGGAGGAGATGGTCCGCCTCTATTCGAAAAGCCGGATCAACCTCGGATTCGGCGGGGTCGAGGCCCATGAGCAGACCTATTGCCTCAAGGGCCGTGATTTCGAGATCCCCATGAGCGGCGGACTCTATCTCACGGAACATCACCCGGAGCTGGAGACAGTTTATGAACTGGGTCGGGAGATCGTCACCTATCGCGGCGTCGGCGAGCTCGTGTCAAAAATCCGACATCTGTTGAGCCATCCGGACGAGGCGGAGGCGATCCGGCAGGCGGGGTTCAGGCGGGCCCGGCGAGATCACACCTGGGAGATGCGGTTTGAGAGGATTTTCGGCCTCATGAACCTCCTCTCCTAGTTTTTCCCCCCGAATTGGCTGTGGCATGATTTTTCAAAGCCGGACTTGAGGGGGACGATAGGACCGAGAATGGGAGATCAGACGGACATGATGGATGATAAGATTCCGCTGTCGGTGGCCCTGATCGTTCACAACGAGGAAGAGAACCTTCCCGATTGTCTCCGGTCCGTCGCCTTCGCCCGCCAGATCGTCGTGGTGGACTCAGGGAGCGGGGATGGGACCCTGCGGATTGCCGCCGCCTTCGGCTGCGAAGTCTTCAGCGAACCCTGGAAGGGATTCGGGGCCCAGAAACAATCGGCCGTCGAGAAGTGCCGGGAGGAATGGGTCCTGATCCTGGATGCCGATGAACGGATCCCCCCGGAAACGGGACAGGCGGTCCGCCGGATCGTCGGCTCCGCCGATGCGGCGGCTGGTTACAGCTTCCCGAGGAAGAATTTCTTCCAGGGCCGCTGGATCCGCCATGCCGGATGGTGGCCGGATCGGGTGGTCCGCCTCTTCCGCAGGGGAAAAGGGCGCCTGACGGAGGCCAGGGTCCATGAGGCGGTGGTGGTCGAGGGGATGATCGAGGTTTTGGAGGCTCCCATCGAACATTGGACGGAGAGCCGCCTGGACGTGATCCTCCGCAAGATCGACCGTTATTCGACGCTGGGCGCCGAGGAGGCATTTGCCCAGGGGCGCCAGTCGTCCGTCGTTTCCGCTTTCGCTCGGTCAGTTCTCACCTTCTGCCAGGATTACCTCCTCCGGGGCGGTTTTCTGGATGGTCCGCAGGGACTCACGCTGGCAATGACGGATGCAACCAACAAATTTTTCAAGTACGCCAAACTTGCGGAGATGAGCCGGTTGGCGAACAAGGGGAAAGGAAAAGAGACCGGTGAAGGATCCGGGGTGTCGGATCGGGATCTCTGAAGGAATGGCCCGTTGCAACCTTGCCGATGCGAGGGAGAGGATAAACGCGTCCATCCGGCAGAAGTTATGACCGGGGGCGGCCCTATGGACATATCGGTCGTCATCGTCAATTGGAATACCAGAGAACTCCTTGGGAAATGCCTGGAGTCCGTGGATCGGACCCTCCAGGGCCTTGCCCACGAGGTCATCGTCGTCGACAACGGTTCCACCGACGGCAGCGCGGCCATGGTGCGCGAGCGGTTTCCCCAGGTGCGGGTCATCGCAAATGAGGAGAACAGGGGATTCGGTGCGGCCAACAATCAGGGGCTGCGGCTCATGGGGGGGCGATACGCCCTCCTGCTCAATTCGGACACGGTGCTGATGGAAGGAGCTGCCGGGGAGTTGTATGCTTTTCTGGAGACCCATCCGCAGGCGGCCATGGCCTGCGGCCAGCTCCTCAACGCCGACGGGAGCCGTCAGAACTCCATCGGGACCTTCCCGACCCTTCTGACCCTCCTGATGAATACCCCGCTCCTGGAGACGCTCTTCCCGCGGCGCTTTCCGAGCAAGAGGCGGATCCATCCGGGTCCGATCGAGATCGATTCGGGGATCGGGGCCTGCATGATGGTCCGCAAGAGCGCCATCGATGCAGTGGGAATGTTCGACGAACGTTATTTTTTCTTCTTCGAGGAGACGGACTGGGCCAGACAGATGCGGGCCGCCGGTTGGGCGGTCTTTCATGTTCCCGCCGCCCGCATCGTCCATCTCCAGGGGCAGAGCATCGGCGGGACGGCCCGCTCCCGGATAGAATTCTATCGCTCCCGCTACCAGTATTTCCAGAAGTGGGAGTCTCCTTCCCTTTTTCGCCTGGTGCGGATCATCATCTTTTTCCGTCTCGTCGCGAACTGGTGTCTCACAGCCTTCGGCAATTTATTGACGCTGGGTATGGGGCGGGAAATGCGTCATCGATGGGGCATCTACACCGAACTGCTCCGGTGGCACCTCCGGGGATGTCCCCGATCCGATTGATGTCGCAATTCCTTTTTTGTCTTGACTTTCCCGGCCGATTTCATTAAGTTCGCAACCCTGTTCAGGGATTGAACAGGGGGAGCCCTGGAATGAAACTTGATTCTTACGATTTCTTTCAGGACGAGAAGATGCTCCATATCCTGAGGGAGATCACGAAATCACCCGAGATCACGCAGCGTGAACTCTCCTCCCGGCTGGGAATCAGCCTGGGCAAGGCCAATTCTCTCATCCATGCGTTGATCCGGCAGGGCCTCGTCCGAATGGAGCGAACCAAGGCCTCCGTCAACAGACCTGCCCGTCTCTACTATCTGACCTCCAGGGGCTTCGAGGAGAAGGTGCGGACGACCTGCCTTTTCCTCAAGCGGAAGAAGGAGGAGCATGAGCGGATCGCCGAAGAGATCCGAACGCTTCAGCAGGAGATGCGGGAAAGCGGTGTGCCGGAACATGAACAGGATCTGAGCGCCAATATCCTATAACGGTTCGTTCCAAGGGGGCTCAGGAACGTCGGGATCGTGGCGCGGGGAGAAAGACCTTTTGAAGTGCGGACTGACGGTACGGATGGGATGAGAAATTGAAGGGATTCATTCCGGGGGATCGATTTTTCAAAGGTCTGAACTTTACGGTTCCTGTCTTGATGGGACTGTTCATCTTTCTGAACCCATTCCCCTACACGACGGCCATCAAAGAGATCTGCTTTTACAGCTCCGTGGTGCTGGTCCTGATCCTGGCCTGCTTCAGAAAAGTAGACTTCTCATTCCGGTCCCCTCTGACGATCCCCTTTGCCCTCTTTGCCCTTTGGACGTTCATCGGTCTTTTCTTTGCACTTGATAAGGAAAACAGCATCCACGACTTTCAGACCCATCTCATCAAGTACTTGGCCTTCTATTACATCCTGATCAATTATTTCAACTCCCGGGAACGCCTGAACGGCCTGTTTTGGGTCATGATCGTCTCGGCCTGCCTCTTTGCAATCGGGGAATTCGCCTACTTCTACGTCTGGTCGGGCAATCCGCTTTCGACCAAACTCGTGACGGGCCTTCCCGAAGTCGCCGTCAACTGGATCGGGATCATCGTGATCCCCGCCATCCTCATGTCATTGAACAACCTCATCGCGAGCAATCCTCTATCCGTCAGGATCGTCTCGTTGATCTGCCTGATTCCCGCCATGTCCCTCTGTTTTCTGACCCAGGCCCGAAGCGCGGTTTTGGCGCTCGTTCTGTCCGTTGTCATCTTGTGCATGAAGAACAAAAAGATCCTCCTGGCCTGCCTGGGAATCGTGGTAGTCCTGACGGCGGTTTCGGTCAAAGACCGCTTTACCAAAGCGGACCAGAGCGCGGCGTTGCGGTTGAGTACGCATTACATCACCTATGAGATGATCAAGGACTATCCGATCATGGGAATCGGGTTCGGCATGGAGACCTACGGCAACGGGAAGTACATCAAGCTGGAGTCCTACAGTAAACGGATCCCCGAAAAGTACAGGGGCTATATCCTCTCCGATCCGCATTCCATGCCCTTCAGCATCGCCGTGAGAACGGGTCTGATCGGGCTCGTCCTATTCCTCTATATTCTGCTCATGTCCTTCCGGATGATCTGGACCTGCATGAAGCAGGACGGAGACGAATATGTCAGCCATTGGGGAAGGGGGTTGTTTGCTGTCCTCGTAGCACTCCTCGTCATCGGTTTGTTCGAACCCTTCTTCAGCCACGTGCCGGAAGTCATCTTTTATGCCTTATTGGCCATGATGACCATCGTATGGAAATTGGACCGAGGCCGCGTGACCCCCTGACCCTGAGGGAATGATCGCATCAGGACCGATATCCAGGGCCGATCGATGAAATTCACGATTATCACAGCCAATAAGAATGGCGGGCGGTTTCTGGAAAAGACGCTTTTGAGCGTCATTGCCCAGCGAGAATCGGGCATCGATCTGGAATATATCGTCCTCGATGGCGGGAGTACCGACGACTCCCTCAGGATCATCGGGCGATATGAACGGGATATTTCACGGATCATTTCCGAGCCTGACAGTGGACCGGTAGCGGCGATCAACAGGGGGTTAGGGCTGGCTTCCGGGGAAGTGGTTGCCTGGCTGAATGCCGATGATTGCTATCATGAAGAGGCCTTGGCGAAGGTGGCCGCCGTTATGACGGCCAATCCAGACAGGGCCTTCTGCTTCGGGGCCTGCCGCATCATCGATGAGGAGGGCCGGGAGATTCGGAAGGGGATCACCCGCTTCAAGGAGGCCTTCTTCCCCCTTTCAACGAGATTTACTTTTCAATGCCTCAACTACATTTCCCAGCCGGCGATGTTCTTCCGCCGTTCGGCCCAGGTGGCTGTGGGCGGTCTTCAGGAGAATATGGTGGCGGCATGGGATTACGAATTCATGCTGCGGCTTTGGCATCGGGGAGGGGCGGTGCGGATCCCGGGCGGCCCCATTGCCGATTTTCGTTGGCATCGGAATTCCATCAGCGCAAGGAAATTCGACTTACAGTTCAAGGAGGAACTCCAGGCGGCAGCCCGTGACGCCGGCCGAATGGCCCTGCAGACCTGGATCCATAGGGGTGTGCGTTGGGGGATTGTGGGTATCTATACTCTTATGTCCACGGTCGGAAAGGGAAAATGAATACATGTTGAGAGCGGGCCGTTCGTTCCGGTTGGGGATCGGGTCGATTGATTCCCGCTGGAAATGTCCGATACGAACCCCATCTTGAAATCAGGGATCTGTTGAATGTCCACCTCCTACATTCTCATCGGATCATTGGAATGGTTTGCCGGGAATGGCTTCCTGATCCTCTTGTCGCTCCTGATGTGGTCTTTCCTGCGGTTTCATCGGCCGCACCTTGATCTGGCCCTCCTGATCTTCTATCTCCTCTTCAATACGACCCTCTTTGTCTTCGTGATGGGTCTGTTTGGTCTCCTCGAAAGGAGTGTTATGACCGTGGTCAGCCTCCTGGCCTCGATCTCAATTCTTGGGCTCTTCCAAAAACCTGTCGTGTCGTCCATAAAGATCATTCGAAACATCCTGATTGAGTTTGTACAGGGCTGTTCCCGTCACCCCTTTCTCACGGCATGTTTCTTCCTATCCGTGACCCTCATTGGGCTGAGAATGCTTGCCCATGTCTGGTTCCTGGCTCCTTATATCTGGGACACCCTGTCCTACCAGTTGCCCAAGATCGCTGACTGGATTCAGCATGAGGGGCTGGTGGTGCTTCCCACACCTGAAAAGAGGTGCTTCTGGCCAGCCAATTTCGAGTTATTTCAAACCTGGTTTGTCGTGTTCTTTCATCACGACTTTCTTATTGAGGCAGCGGGACTCCCCTTTTATCTGCTGGCCGGCGTCAGCCTCTATTCGATTGGGCGTTCGCTCAATTTTACCAAACGCTGGTGTGCTTTCATGGCTCTCCTGTATGCAATGACCCCCGCCGTCTTCATGAATGCCGTCAGCTGCAAGAACGATATTGCCGTGGCCGCCCTGTATCTCTTCGCCCTTGCCCTCCTGCTGGACTATCGGGTCCATGGCGGGAAGTGGGAACACCTAGTTCCGGTCGTGGCGGGCATTCTCTGGGCAGTCGGGATCAAGGCAACCATGGTCTTCATCGCCCCCGGTCTCATTGTTCTGGGAGGGTGGTGCGTCATGGAAGCGGAATCCAGGCCGATTAGGAATGGCGATGACAAACAAACCTTTGCAGTCATGGCTTTTCTCTTGGCAGCCTCGGTCCTTCTGGGGAGCTACTGGTACGTCCGGAACTATATGATCTTTGATAACCCATTCTATCCTACCGATTTTCGGCTCTTCGGACACCTCGTCTTCGGCGATGGACATGGAGAAGGCCAGCAAGGGACCTTCAGGTGGGAATCTATTCAGCTGAGTTTCTACGACTTGGTACACAAAAAAATATTTGATGGCGGCGACTGTTACACTGCAGACCTAGGAGGCATGAGCGGATGGGGTTGGTTTGCCTTCTCCTGCAGTCTGCCTGCAAGCTTAATGGCGTTGATCATTAGTCGGGAATTCCAGTGGTTGAGCGTGGGGTTCCTGTTTTCCTTAGTCTGCCTATTCGGCTTTGTCGCACCTGACCCCTGGAATATGCGTTTTGCCACATGGCTCCCAGCACTTCTGGTGATCGGCTACGCTATGGCAACCCGGCGGATGGAAGCAACAGTCTTTCGCTGGGGCATGATCGCGTTGGCAGTGGTTTGTCTGTCTTTTAACTTCCTCGGTTCCATTGGCACCGGCTATACCCCACCAAGGGAATGGAAAGACCGGGCCGCCGTCTCAGTATGGCAGCGAGCGCCGCTTATCCATGGCGACACTGCCGCAGCCCTGGGGAAATTGTCGGCTGGCGAGAAGTTCATCTATTTCACGCATAGCAACGACCTTATTTATCCTTACTATGGGCCGGACTATTCCAGGAGGGCCCAGTATCTTTCCCTCCGCACGGATCGAGACATCACTGAACAAATACGTGAGAAGCAAGCACGCTGTTTGCTCCTGGAAGCGGACCCAGAGTGGTTCCGTCTGGCGGAAAAGAGCGTTGCTCAGGGACACATGATCCAGGTGTCCCCAAAACTCTTCTGTTTAACAGGAGGTCTCCAAGGATCAGAACCCGCTCAGAACACTCATCATGCTACTAAATAAAAAGGGAAACGACGTGCGAGACACAACGACTCCAGAGGGCCGGAAAGAAGGTTCGGACGAAAGTGAATAGGATGCCACTGGTTAAAAAAAGGGGCAAGATCATTCTGATTGCCGCCTTAGCGGCCCTGGCGCTAATGGGCATGAAGATTGTCGTCTCGGATTCCCCCTGGGGGGGCTTGATCCTGCACGTGGTCATGAAGTCGCCAGTAGAGAGTGAGGCCCGATTGTATTACGATAAGGGGAAAGGACCGTCGGAAAAGAATTCAGTCGGCATCCGGATCCCCGGAGATCAACAACTACGTGACTATTGGTTCCCTTTTCCCAAGGGGATTGTGAATCCCCTCCGATTTGATCCTCTTTCCACCGGTGGTTCGGTGACGCTGGCGGCCCTGGATGTGATCGACGACTGTGGCGTTTCCCTAGGCTCCGTTGATCTTCACCAATTGAAAGCGCTGAACCAGATCCAGAGCATGGATCTCCAGGGTGGTCAAATGCGAATCGTTACGGAGCCAAATGCCAATGATCCTCAGATTTCGGTTCCCATCGAGGGCTTCCCACAGGTTCAAATCTCCGACCGGAGATTAGCCCTTTTCTGTCTCAGGATCATCGTGGAATATCTTATCCTTCTGGGATTATTCTTCTCCATCTTCTCGTTTTGGTTGCATTTCCCAAATTGGTCCATCAGGACCCTAATGGCCGTTGTCGTAATCGTTTCGCTATGGAGGGGATGGGCACTCTATGAGGAAGCAACAGCCACGTACCTCCAGATTTCCCTCCAGTCGTCTGTGGACGGTCAGGCCCAACTCTTCTTCGACAGGGGCCGCGGGTTTAATGAGGTGGATTCGACAAAGACGGCGATCCAGGGTGGCGGCCGATCCGGAGTATACCGCTTTCGGCTTCCAAGAGAACCCATCTTCAATCTTCGTTTTGATCCTTTTAATGCCAGCGGAACTGTACATCTCCAGGAGGTCCAATGGGTGGACAGAAGGGGCAATCCTATACGGACTTTTGATCCCCGTCATTGGAAGCCTGCCTACCATATACGGGAATTGAAAATACAGGGGAAGGAATTAGTCGTTGTGACAGAGCCGAAACTCAAGGATCCTCAATTGGTCATGGATTTGGGCTTTCCTCTGAAACTGGGCTGTGTGAAACATCCTGTTATCGATATTCCCTGGATTGGCCGTCTCTTGCTGGAATGGCTGATCATTGTCGCTGTGGCGGTGATATTCCGTTTTGCAACCCGGAGGTCCCAAGTAACGGCAGCGGTTTGGTTGCTGGATGCCCTTTACCTTATAGCCTGTCTCTACTTATTTCATGTCTATTTCAAGAACAACTGGGGCAATACGGTGGCGTTCGTCAAGGCCTGGTTCAATGGTTAATGGAGAAGGATAGACTCATGAAATTAACTGTCATCATTCCCTGTTATAACGAAAGAGGGACGATCCGGCAGGTCGTAAATGCGGTGAAGAATTCCCCTTGGAAAGACCTGGAGATCATCATTGTTGACGACTGTTCTACTGATGGGACTCGGGAGATCCTAAAAGGGGAGATTGCGCACAAGGTTGATAAAATGATCTATCACGAATTCAACCAGGGCAAGGGTAAGGCCCTGCGCAGCGGGATTCGCGAGGCCACCGGTGATGTGGTCATTGTCCAGGATGCCGATCTTGAATACGACCCCAATGAATATCCTCTGATTATTGAACCGATTCTCCAAGACCGTGCCGATGTCGTGTACGGGTCGAGGTTTCTAGGAGGAGGTGCCCACCGGGTCCTCTACTTCTGGCATAGGGTCGGCAACGGGTTGTTGACCCTGCTTTCCAATATGCTGACCAATCTCAACCTGACGGATATGGAAACCTGCTACAAGGCATTCCGCAGGGAGGTCATCCAATCCATCACCCTGGAAGAGGATCGCTTCGGATTCGAGCCTGAGATCACAGCGAAGATCGCCAAGACAGGTTGCCGGATCTATGAGGTGGGCATTTCCTATCATGGGAGGACCTACCAGGAGGGGAAAAAGATCCATTGGAAGGATGGCTTCCGGGCAATCTGGTGTATTCTGAAATACAACCTGTTGAAATAGAAATAGATTGCTGATGGAGTTGCCCCTAATTGACCGGACAGGGTTCAAACTTAAGTTGGCTTCGCCTGAACTGCCTTGGCGATTGCATCTTTAGCCCCTTGTGAGGGTGATACTC
>CAYOGU010000032.1:0-18308 GCA_964403345.1 uncultured Syntrophus sp.
CGTCTTCCCGACGTCGGCGGGACGATTTCATTCAACAGCAGGAACGGACCTTGTCGAGCAAGCAGGAACCATCGAAACGCCTCGCGGAACGGAGGTCGAACCGCCCTCCCCTCCGCTATCCCCCGGGATTGCCGATCCTCGAACGGAAGGACGACATCGTGGCGGCGATCCGCCGCCATCCCGTGGTCATCGTCACCGGCGAGACCGGCTCGGGCAAGACCACCCAGATCCCGAAGATGTGCCTCGAAGCGGGACGGGGCCTGGCGGGGCTGATCGGCTGCACCCAGCCCAGGAGGATCGCGGCGACTTCGGTCGCGTCGCGGATCTCCGAGGAGCTTGGCGAGGAGCTCGGCCGGTCGGTCGGCTACAAGATCCGGTTCGACGAAAGGACCTCGCCGGGGGCCACCATCAAGATCATGACCGACGGGGTCCTGCTGATGGAGGCCCATCGCGACCCCATGCTCCGGGCCTACGACACCCTGATCATCGACGAGGCCCACGAGCGCAGCCTCAACATCGATTTCGTCCTGGGCATCCTGAAGACGATCCTGGTCCGCCGGCGCGACCTGCGGGTCGTGATCACCTCGGCGACCATCGACACCGAGAAATTCTCCAAGGCCTTCGGCGACGCGCCGGTCATCGAGGTATCCGGCCGCCTCTATCCCGTGGAGGTCCGCTACCGCCCGGCGGACGCCGGGGCGGACGGAAAGGAGGAACAGACCCCGCCCGAGGCGGCCGTGCGCGCCGTCGATGAAATCGTCGACCGGAGGGAGCACGGGGACATCCTGATCTTCATGCCCACCGAGCAGGACATCCGCGAGACCTGCGGGCTTCTGGAAGGGCGGTTCCGTGAAGAGGTCGTCATCCTTCCCCTCTACTCGAGGCTCACCTCGGCCCAGCAGCACCGGGTATTCCAGTCCCTGCCCCGCCGCAAGATCGTCGTGGCGACCAACGTCGCCGAGACCTCCATCACGATCCCGGGAATCCGTTTCGTGATCGACACGGGGCTGGCCCGGATCTCGCACTACAACCCCCGGTCGAGGACCGCGGGCCTTCCGGTCCGGGCGATCTCCCGCAGCAGCGCCGACCAGCGCAAGGGCCGCTGCGGCCGCGTCCAGAACGGGATCTGCATCCGCCTTTACGCCGAGGAGGATTACCTCGGACGCCCCCTCTACACCCCGCCGGAGATCCTTCGCTCGAACCTGGCCGGCGTGATCCTCCGCATGCTGGCCCTCAATCTCGGCGACATCGACGCCTTCCCCTTCATCGACCGGCCGGCGTCGAAGAGCATCCGGGACGGGATCGACATCCTCCTCGAACTGGGCGCCATCGAGTCGGAGGAGAAGGAGGCGCGCGGCCCCACCCACCCCTGGCGCCTGACCGAACGGGGGCGGATCATGGCCAGGCTCCCGCTCGACCCCAGGATCTCCCGCATGATCATCGAGGCCCGCAAGGAGGGCTGCCTTTCCGAACTGGCGGTCCTTGCGGCCGCCCTGTCCATCCAGGACCCCAGGGAAAGGCCCGCGGACAAGGAATCCCAGGCGGACCGCGTCCAGGCCCAGTTCAAGGACCCCGCTTCGGATTTCTCGGCCCTGCTGAACCTCTGGCGGCGATGCCACGATCTGGCGGCCTCCCCGAAGACGGGAAACGCCCTCCGGAAATTCTGCCGGGACCATTTCCTCTCCTACCGGCGGATCAAGGAATGGCAGGACATCCACGGCCAGCTCCTGACGATCCTTGCCGAGCAGAAATTCATGGCCCGCGGCGGCGATTCGGCCCGAATGTCCGGCGAGGAGCTCTATGGCGCCATCCATCGTTCCGTGCTGAGCGGCTTTCTCGGCAACATCGCCGTCAAGAAGGAGAAGAACCTCTATACGGCCACCCAGGGCCGGCTGGCGATGATCTTCCCCGGCTCGGGCCTGTTCAACCGCGGCGGCAACTGGATCGTGGCTGCGGAGATGGTGGAGACCTCCCGCCTGTTCGCCAGGACCGTGGCGAACATCGATTCCGGCTGGCTGGAGGCCCTCGGCGGCCATCTCTGCCGTTCGACCTTCTCCAACCCCCGGTGGGAGAAGGACCGCGGGGAAGTCGTGGCCACCGAGCAGGTCTCCCTCTTCGGCCTGACCATCGTGCCCGGCCGGCCAGTCTCCTTCGGCCGGATCGACCCGGCCGAGGCGTCGCGGATCTTCGTCCGCGATGCCCTCGTCCCCGGGGAAGTCAAAAGGCCCCTCCCCTTTTTGTCCCATAACCTGGCCCTGGTCGAGAAGATCGCGGCCATGGAGGACAAGCTCCGTCGCCACGACCTGCTCGCCGGCGAGGAGCAGATGGCCCGTTTCTACGAGGAGCGGCTCCCGGGAATCTTCGACATCCGGACGCTGCAGCGGCTGATCCGCGACAAGGGGAGCGATCGATTCCTCCGCATGACGGAGGAGGATCTCCTGGTCAGGGCGCCGGACCCCGGGGAGATCGCCCTTTATCCGTCGTCCCTCGCCACGGGGGGCTGGAAGCTGGACTGCGTCTACCGGTTCGAGCCCGGCAAGCCCCTGGACGGGGTCACTCTGAAGATCCCGGTCCAGGCCGTCCCGTCCGTTTCCGCCGCCGACCTGGACTGGGGGCTTCCGGGGCTTCTGCGGGAAAAGGTTTCAGCCCTGCTCCGGGGCCTGCCGAAGGAGTACCGCAAAAAGCTGCAGCCGCTCAACCAGACCGCAGAGGTCATCCTGCGGGAGATGGCCCGGGAGGGACCGCTGCCCACGGCCCTGAGCCGCTTCGTTTTCAAGCGGTTCGGCATCGACATCCCGGCGAGCCTCTGGCCCCTCGATGAAATCGACGAGCACCTCCGGCCCCGCCTCGCCGTGGTCGACGAGAGGAACCGCGAGCTGGCGGCGGGCCGGGACGCCGGCATCCTGGAGCGGGAGTTCCATCCGGAAGGGGAATCGCAGGCCTTCGACCAGGCCCGGTGCAAGTGGGAAAGGTCCGGCATCGCGGAATGGGATTTCGGCGACCTGCCGGAGCGGATTCCGCTGTCCGGCCAGGGAATCCATGCCGCCTTTGCCTTTCCCGCCCTTGTCGAGGAGGAGGCGGGTGTCGCGCTTCGCCTCTTCCGCAGCGAGTCCGAGGCCCGCGATGCCCACGTCCGGGGCGTGCGCGCCCTCCTGGCGGCCCGACTTCAGGTGGAAGTCAGGCACCTGCGGAAGGGGATCGCCCCTTCGGGCGACCTCAAGATCTGGGCGGCCGCCTTCGGAGGGGCGAAGGCCCTTGAGAAGGCCGTCCTGGAAAAGGTCATGCACGATCTCTTCGATGCGGACATCCGGACCCGTGCGGACTTCGAGAATCTTGCGGAGACGGTCCGGCCGAAGATCCTCCCCAGCGGGCAGGAGGTCGTCCGGGCGGCAGGCCCGCCCCTGAAGGCGCTCTATGCGGCCGCGGAACAGCTCCGGAAGATCGAGGGGGCCAGCCGCGGGAACCGGCCGGTCCTCGCCTTTCTGGCGGAACTCCGGAACGAGATCGCCCGGTTGGTCCCCCCGGACTTCCTGATCCGCTACGATGCGGAACGCCTCCTCCACATCGGCCGCTACCTGCGAGCCCTGGCGGTCCGCGCCGAGCGGGGCGCCGTCCATCTTGTAAAGGACCGGGAGAAGGCCGGCGGGATCCGCCCGCTGACCGAGTGGCTCGATCAGGCCCTTGGCGAGCTCCGGCCCAACGCCTCTTCCGAGAAGCGCCGGGCGCTCGATGATTTCCGGTGGATGATCGAGGAATACAAAGTTTCCGTCTTCGCGCAGGAGCTCAAGACGGCCTTCCCCGTGTCCCGCAAGAAAATCGACGCGCTGATGGGCGAGATCCAGAGAATGCTCTGAACCGCGGACCGCCCGCCCCTCCCTGTGGGTAGGTGGATGGGGACGCCCTTAAGTTGTTAAGTTGACAAAATGCGCCTTTCCATGTAAGAGTCAATCCATGCCCAGATCAGCGCGACTTGATGCCCCCGGGGTTTTACATCATATCATGATCCGAGGGATAGAGCGTAGACGGATATTTCGAGATGATGACGACCGGAACGAGTTTCTTGCCCGCCTTGAGAAGCTCGTTCCTTTGACGGGCACAACCTGTTATGCGTGGGCGCTGATTCCCAATCATGCCCATTTTCTATTTCGAACCGGTAATGTTTCCATCGCCACACTGATGCGAAGGCTTCTGACCGGTTACGCCGTCTATTTCAATCATCGGCACAAACGCACCGGACAACTCTTTCAGAATCGCTATAAATCGATCCTCTGCCAAGAAGACGCTTATTTGACTGAGCTGGTGCGATACATCCATTTGAATCCACTCAGGGCGGGACTGGTAAAAAGTCATGGGGCACTTAATCATTATCCCTATTGCGGACATGGCAGCCTGCTGGGCAACAGAAAGAGAGACTGGCAGGATACCGATTACGTCCTGAGCTATTTTGGGAAGCAGCGTTCCAGCGCAAGGAAGCGTTATGATCATTTCGTATCCGAGGGAATCCTTCAGGGACGCAGAGATGATCTGATGGGCGGCGGGCTGATCCGGAGCCTGGGGGGCTGGCAGTCAATCAAAAAAGCTCATCTTGAAGGCATGCATATCAAGAGTGATGAAAGGATACTGGGTGACGGAGATTTTGTCGACTCGTTACTTTCTGCAGCTGGTGAAAAAGTTGAACGTCATTACGAGGTAAAACGTGCCGGTTATGATCTTGATAAGACAGCGAAGAGAGCGGCGGGTGTATGCTCTGTGGAGCCGGACGACATTTTCTCCAGAAGCAGACAAAGGATAAAAGTTCAGGCAAGGAGTTTGTTTTGTTATTGGGCATCGCGTGAGTTGGGGATTTCCCATACCGAATTGGCCAGGCGGCTGGAGGTGAGTGTGCCGGCCGTCAGCTACTCGGTTGAGCGAGGGAAATTGATCGCAAAAGAGCATGATTATCAACTCATTGAAACAATATCTTAATAACTTAAGGGCGTCCCGAACTCCTTGCCCCTGATATTGCTGCATAGGCGAAGAGCGCCTTTCCGCCGGTATCCCGCAAGTGCGGTATTTCCTTCATCCGGTGGAGAGAAACGGACTTTGACGACCTGCCGGAAGGGCACATTATTGTGACGAGGGGGGGAATGTGGACGGCGATGGGCGGCTCGTCAGCCCGAAGGGCCTCTTTGCCTTGTCCCGGCAGAGCCGATCCATCGAGTTGGACCGGCTCTGCCGGGACAAGGCCATCGTGAACTTCCGCCGTTTGGAGGCCTGCGGCCGAAACGGCCAGCCTCCCCTGCTCTTTCTCAATTTCAATACGGTCCTGCTGGATCAGGGGGTTGCGGGTTCGGGATTCCTCAGGAAACAGGTCGCCGACCGGCACCTCAGCCCCAGGCGGGTAGTGATCGAGATCGTGGAGAGCCGTGTCCTGGAGGAGTGCCTCTGCGTCCTGAACCACGACATCAACGTGATCAGCCGGCAACACCGGACCTATCAATGGGTCATCGAAGGCATGAAGAGGAAGCTTGCGAGCCACCGTCCGGAGGAGTTTTCAGAGGTCCTGGAGAGACTGCTGAAGAATCTGACGCTCATCGAGGCGGTCTATGTGCTCGACGGGCGCGGCGTGATGGTCACGGATACGCTTTTCAGGGACCGCAGGCCGGCTCCGGAGAATCCCCTGTTCCGCGAGGCACGCCGGGACGACAACCTCTCCCTGAAGGATTATTTCTATCTGGTCATGTTCACGGGGCTGCAGCGCTACGTGACGGACCGCTACATCTCCTGGGCGACGGGCAACCTGACCAGGACCATTTCCTCGGCCTTCCGCGGCCCCGCAGGCGAAGGCTACGTCCTGTGCATAGATGTGCGCGAGGACGACCCATCGGATCAGGAAGGGCAAGGCGCCGGCTGATGCGCGGCCGGCGCCTGTGGCCCGTTCATTGATGAGCAGGGAGAGCAGGGCTTATAATCACATCTTGCTGGATACTTATTGCCCAGGTGGATAGATGAAAATGGATATTTCCTATCCAGTTTATCGCTCATAAAAACGAAAGCACATCGTGATTTTATAAATAATCTATTTATAACATATAGTTTTGAGGTGAAAAATTTTTGGCCTTCTTTTTGCTGACGTTATTGCGAAGTGACCCGAACTTGAATGCGTTTTCAGAAAGAAGATGAGATGAATATTGCGCACTTTGAAACCTCGCTCAACATGGGGGGGCAGGAACTTCGCATTTTGGAGCAAATCCAGTGGCTTCTAAGAAAAAACCATTCGGCGTGGCTTCTCGCACGCGAGGATTGCGCTATCTATAGGGAGGCCGTTAAACGAGGACTTCTGGCTTATCCCATCCCATTCAGAGGGTCCGTGAATCCACTGGCCATTTCTGAGGTAATCAGATTTGCCAAGCGTGAAAGAATCGACATCATCGACTGCCACAGTTGCACGGCCATAAGCACGGCCATGTGGGTTCGGATACTCGGGATACCTGTTGTGCGTACGCTTCATGTCTATGCCTTTCATAGGAATCTCACGCATAAATATCTATGGCGCTACGGGACCGATCACGTCATTGTTGTCTCTCAAGGGATAGCCGAGTATCTCCAGGAATTGGGCTTCGCGGACAAGGACAAGATTTCCGTTATCCCGACGGGAATCGACCTGAATCGGTTCAGGCCGGACGTGGACGGGAGACATGTCCGCAGGGAACTCAATATATCGGACAGCACCAAGGTGATCAGCATCATTGCCATGATTCGGCCGGATAAAGGACATAAGTACTTCCTCCGTGCCGTTGATTCCATTGCCGACGCTTGGCCCGATGTC
The DNA here is from genome assembly GCA_964403345.1 of uncultured Syntrophus sp. Lineage (GTDB taxonomy): Bacteria > Desulfobacterota > Syntrophia > Syntrophales > UBA5619 > JAKAFS01. Next base: position 6,809 of record CAYOGU010000032.1, read on the forward strand.
CGCTTCCTGATTGTAGGCTCTGCCACCCAACCGGCCTATTTGGAAGATACAGAAAAAGAGATACGGGCTCTTCGTCACCGTGACAAGGTCATTTTGACCGGTTTTCGGAAAGATGTTGAGAACCTGATTGCCGCGAGCGATGTGGTTGTGAATTCCTCTCCTCTGGAACCCCGGTCCCAGGTGATCCACCAAGCCTTTGCAATGAAAAAGCTTGTGGTGGCAAGCAATAGAGGCGGCAATGAAGATAGCATATCGGATGGCGAAACCGGCTTTCTGTTTCGTTCTGAAGATGTCGGAAGCCTCTCCCAAACGATCCTTTCGGTTATTGACAATGAGACAAGTCAGATTAGAGAGCGTGCCTACAACCGGGCGCTGTCCGATTACAGCGACAACAGAATGATGGCAAGGACGTTGCGCGTTTATCGCGATGCTTTACAAACAAGGAAAGCACTTCAGAGTCAATTGCACGGTGTCGCTTATTCTCTGGCGAGAAAACACTTGGGGACCAGACGCTATTGATGTGGTAAATGCCGCCGTCTCAGCGAAGTCACAGTCCGGAGAGGCATGAAAAATTGAGCAGCCTCAAATAGCTCGCCGGGTTGTTGATGCCTTCCCGATAGGTCCTATGGCCGGTCATAATGTCAGTAGCGGCCTCAACGAATCTCTGGCCGTACAGGCGAAAGAGGATCGACCGCAGCCGGGGATGATAATAAATCAGTCCCGCCAGTTTTCTCGCCGCGTCGAGTTCGGGAAGTATTTGTGAAGAAACATCATGGTGATATGCGGCCGCTGCCTCATCCTGCCGCAGGCCGCACCTGAGCAGTGCGTTCGCCGCCATCTGTCCGCTCCGGATTGCATGCGAGATCCCTTCGCCTGTCAGGGGATCGGCAAATCCCGCGGAATCCCCGACCAGCATCACGCGTCCAATGGCGAAAGGATTGCCGCGCGTCGCGACCGGAATCATGGAGCCATGGCGTTCCGTCCGGGATATGGACGTGATTCCAAGAAGCTTCAAATAGGAATGGCATTTCTCGTTCAGGTTGGTCGAGCCGCCGCGCATGGTCAGGACCCCGATGGACAGGTGGTCCCTTTTCGGAAAAACCCACCCGTAACCGTAGGGAACGACGCCGAAGTCGAACCTTGCAGATCCGCTGAACCTGTCGAGCAGCCCGTCGTCTACGAAAACCTCGTATTCGAGTGCGGGAATGAGGCGGCGGTTGTCGGATAAATGCAGACTTCGTGCAACGGTGCTGCTGGCCCCGTCAGCGGCTATGACGAATCCGGCGAACAGAGAGCCGGTCGAAGTCGTCAATTCCACCGACTCGTTTTTTGCCGAAATGTCCTGGAGCCTGCAGGAAACGCGGATTTGCGCACCCGCCTTCCCGGCCGCCGAGATCAGGAGGTAGTCGAACTTCTCCCGCATGGTCATCGAGATGATGGGGGCTTCTCTTTTTGTTTCGAAGTGCAGACCCGCGTCGAGAAGATTCATTTCGGCCGAGAAGATATCGCGCTCCACAGCCTCCCGAATGTCCAGCGGAACCAGGCGAAGCGCCCTGCGCACGATTCCGCCGCCGCATGCCTTGTAACGGGGCAGTGAAGCCGCCTCCTCGATGACGACGACCCTGACGCCCGCCGCGGCCAGGCAAAGGGCCGCAGAGGCCCCTGCCGGGCCGCTTCCGACAATGGCAACGTCATAAGAATTTGTGGATGACGGATGATTCATTCTACAGCCTGCCGAACGAACAGAATGAATGGAAATCGGGTGCTCATCTGTACGTCCAGTACAGGCTATTTAGAATAGAATCCTTTTCCTTCCTTTGCAAGTCTTTCCAGAAGCGCAGAGGGCGTCCAGTATTCGCCACCGACCAGTTCCTTATTTCGGAGGATGGCATCGTAGATTTTTTTCAACCCCACCGTATCGGCATAGAACATCGGGCCGCCAAGATAAATCGGGAAGCCGTAACCATAGAGCCAGACGACATCGATGTCGAGGGGGCGCGCGGCAATGCCCTCCTCCAAGATCTTCGCGCCTTCGTTGATCATGCAGTAAATCGCGCGTTCGATGATTTCCCGATCGGAGATGAAGCGGCGGGCAATGCCAACCTCCTGCGAATGCTTGATGATCAGCTCTTCAATCAAGGGGTCGGGGTGGGCGCCGCGATTTTCGTCATACTGGTAATAACCGGCCCCGGTTTTTTGGCCGAACCGGCCCATTTCGCAGATCTTGTCCAGGATTGTATTGGCTTTTTCGCGCGGGGTCAGTGAATCGAATTTGGCCTTGCGGTTGCGCCATCCGATATCCAGCCCGGCCATGTCGCTCATGGCATAAGGCCCCATGGGAAAGCCGAAGTCGCGAATGACCCGGTCGATCTGCCAGGGCAGCGCGCCTTCTTCCAGCATGAAGCCGCATTCGCGCGTCCGTTTTGCGAGCATCCGGTTTCCGACGAAACCGTCGCAGACGCCGACGAGGACCGGCACCTTGCCGATGGCCTTGCCGACTTTCATGGCGGTGGCGTAGACCTCCGGCGATGTTTTCGCGCCGCGCACGTTTTCCAGGAGCCGCATGACATTGGCCGGGCTGAAGAAATGCATGCCCATGACATCCTGCGGTCTCTGGGTGGCGGCGGCGATGTCGTTCACGTTCAGATAGGAGGTATTGGTCGCCAGAATTGCACCCGGTTTACAGACGGCATCCAGTTTGGCGAACACCTCTTTTTTGATGGCGATATCTTCAAAGACCGCCTCGATCACGAGATCCGTGTTCTTTAGATCTTCATAAGCCAGCGTCGGCCGGATAAGCGACATGCGCCTGGCCATGGCTTCCTGCGTGAGCCGGCCCTTGGCCACCGTGCCGGCGTAATGCTTCCTGATCGCGGCCATGCCCTTGTCGATGAATTCCTGCTTCATATCCAGCATCGTCACCGGAATCCCCGCGTTGGCAAAGCACATGGCGATGCCGACGCCCATGGTTCCCGCGCCCAAGACCCCGACGGACTTTATTTCGCGGGTGGGCTGATCAGCCGGCAAGCCCGGAACGCGAACCGCTTCGCGTTCGGCGAAGAAGGCGTGACGCTGCGCCTTGGATTGATCGGTGGCCATCAATTCCCTGAACATGGCGCGTTCCAGCTTGATGCCTTCGGCAAACGGCAGCTCCGTGGCGGCCTTGACGGCCTCGATGCACTTGAAGGGGGCGATGAAATTTCGGAACTTGCCGGAAATGCTTTTGGCGAAATCTTCAAAGACGGCGGGGGAATCGATTTTTGCCTGAAGCTGGCCGACCCTGCGGATGGGGATCTTTTCCGCGATGACTTTTTTGGCCAAGGCCAGCGCGGCGGACTTCAGGTCGCCGTCGACGACTTCATCGAGAATCCCCATGGATTTGGCCCTGGCCGCCGCAATGGGCGTTCCGGAAGTGATCATTTCCAGGGCTGCCTGGACGCCTGTCAGGCGCGGCAGTCTCTGCGTCCCGCCGGCCCCGGGCAGAAGCCCGAGCTTGACTTCCGGGAAGCCCACTTTCGCGCCGGCAGCCGCGATGCGGAAATGGCTGCTCAGCGGTATTTCCAGGCCGCCGCCCAGGGCCGTACCGTGTATCGCCGCGATGACCGGTTTGGGGGAATCCTCGATAAGCTGGCACAGGTCCGTCAAATAAGGCTCCCTGGGCGGTTTGCCGAATTCGCTGATGTCCGCGCCCGCAATGAATGTTCGGCCTTCGCAGAGGATGATCATGGCCGCAACGCCCTTTTCGGCGTTGCCCTTCTCGATGCCGGATTTGATTCCCGCGCGAACCGCCTGAGACAGCGCGTTTACCGGCGGATTGTTGATGGTGATCAGACCGATATTGCCTTCCTTGGAAAACGTGACGATTTCGTCCATCGCTTGCCCTCCTCCGCTTTTTTCCTGCTTCAGGCACTTCCCGTGAAGACCGTGATCGGATCCGCGGCCCTTGCCTTTGCCTCAAGGGTTGAGCACGGCATAGCCGCAATCCAGGACCTTCGACTGTCGCTCCTTGCACCAGCCGCGGAATGCGACGCTATTCCCATCCGCGCCCCTCCAGGTTTCGAAAAGGAAAGTCTCACCGGGATAGATAGGGGCGGAGAATCGGGCTGTTACGCTCTTGATGCGAACCGGTTCGTAATCGCACCACAGCTTCAGAATCGCACGCACGGCAAAGCCGTAACTGCACAATCCATGCAGGATCGGCCTTTGAAAACCCGCCTGGCGAGCCCTTTGGGGGTCCGCGTGAAGGGGATTCATGTCGCCTGTGAGACGATAAAAAAGCGCTGCCTGAGGCAGGGTAGCGAACTCGGCGATCCGTTCCGGATTGCTTTCGGGAACGGCATGCGCTTCCTGCGGGACGTTGCCGCGCGATCCGCCGAAACCGCCGTCTCCTCTGCAGAACAGGGAACTCCGCAAGGTCGCCAGGGGCTTTCCGGTTTTATCATCGGCCATGAGGCGCTCGGTAAAAAGGACCGCTCCCTTTTCTTTCCCCTTGTCAGCCATGCCGAGAACCCTCTCCCGGGCGCGGATTGCTCCTTCAGCGGGAACCGGCCCGTGAATTTCCAGGGACTGTTCGCCGAACACGATTCTGGCATAATCGATTTCCGCTTTCGGATCCGACAGGAACGGCTCCGGGCGACCGAGCACCAAACACATGCTGGGAACCGCGACGAGGTCCTTTTCAAAGACATATCTGAGCTCTTTGCCGTCGGTGGGATCCGTTCCAAAACCGACGCTCAATGCATAGAACATTGTGTCTCGAATCGTGTAGGATTGTACAACATCCTTAAACGGCCATTCCAGCAGGCGATCGATGTTCATTTAAACGGCCTCCCTGAACAACAAAACGAAATTCCCCGCTTTTCCCGACGGCCGCTATGGATGGGACCCGCCTTGTAAGCGGCCCCCCTCTACCGGCCCTTCCAGACCGGTTTTCGCTTTTCGCGGAAAGCCCGCGGGCCTTCGATGTAATCTTCACTGTAGCGGCTCATCTGGCAAACGGCGTCGGAAAAGGCCATCCCCTTCGGGTCGGGAGCCGTAACGGTCCGAAGCACCCGTTTGACGTTCCTGATGACCAGCGGACTGAGTTCGTTGATTTCCGCTGCGACGCCTTCCGCCGTGGCGAGCAACTCCTCGGGTGCCACCACGCGGCTGACATAACCGAAGCGGCATGCATCCTCCGCAGAAAAGTTACGACCCAGAAACAGCATCTCCTTGACGACGCTTTGCGGAAAGTAGGTCGCAAGCATGGGTGGAATTCCAAAGGCGGGCGTAATCCCGATTTTCACTTCCGGCATGCCGAACCGGGCCGTATGGGAGGCGATACGTAGATCGGCCGCCGCCATGGTCAAGAAAAATCCCCCGCCGAGGCAGTATCCGCTGATGGCGGCGATGACCGGCTTGCTGACGGAGGCGCCGAAAACATCGCTGCCTGTGCAGGGCAGTTCGGCCATCGGCTCCTTCTTGCGGAATTCCGCCAGTTCCGTCATGTCGAATCCCGTCGAGAACACCTTTTCCCCGCCGGTCAGAATGATGGAGCAGACTTCCGGATCGGCATCAACCGTGCTCCAGAGCTGGGACAGTGTCCTGCGGACTTCCAGGTTGATGGAATTGCTTTTGTCCGGCCTGTGCAGCGTGATATAGGCCGTTTTCCCCTTCTTTTCGTACAGCACCGCCGCTTCCATATGGCTCATCCATCCTTTCCGCTTTTGCATAGAAGCATCCATTTGTACGGGATGCGGGACCTTCTCCGTCGTTCACTGAAATCAGGGCATGCCTTTGATCGATATGCTGGACCGGGGTGCGGACCGTCCGCTCTCTGTTTTTTTGGCGCGCTCCGACCGCTCCGCACGAAGAGCGTCCCTCCATGCGTCATGCAACCGCTCTTGCACGGCTCCTCTCCATGTAATTAGAGAGAACAACGGCCGCAAAACAGACGAGGCCCGCGACGCTCACATATACCGACGGGTAGATGAGCATGAGTGCGGCGACAAAGCTCAAAGCCCTTGCCCAAATCGGCACCCTTGTCAAAAACCATCCCATCAGGGAAATCGAGAGGGCATAAATGCCGACCAAGGCCGTGATGCATGCGATGATGATGCTCGCGGCGTCTCCGATCAACAGGAGTTCCGGTCCGTATACGAACATGTAAGGCACGATGAAGCCTGTCGCCCCCAGACGACAGGCGTGCAGGCCGGTGGTCATGGGGGAAGTTTTGGCGATCCCGGCGGCGGCATACGCGGCCAGGGCAACGGGGGGCGTGATGGCCGACAGGGTGGCGTAGTAGAAAGAAAACATGTGGGCAGCCATGGGCAGAACACCCATTTTAATCATGGCGGGTGAAATCAACACGGCCACGATAATGTAGCAGGCCGAAGTCGGAAGGCCCATCCCCAGGACGGTCGAGGTAATCATGGTCAGCACCATCAGCACGGGAAGAATGCCGCCGGACAGATCGATGAGAACGTTCGTCAGGATAAAGCCCAGGCCGGTTCTCATGATGATGCCGATGGCGATCCCCGCGCAGGCGCAGACGATCGCCACCTCGAGGCAACCGATGGTTCCCTGGACAAGGGCGGTCAGGAACTTCTCGACGTTCAGCCGCGTGTGGACCCGGAGGAAGGAGAGCAAAATCAGGACCACGATGGACAAAAAGGCCGCCTTCTGGGGCGAATACTGGATAATACCGAGAAAAACGACCAGCGCGATGATGGGGATCAAAAGATGCCCGCTGTGAAGCATCACTTTTTTCAGGTTGGGGATTTCGGAACGGTCCATGCCTTTCATTCCGGTTTGCGCCGCTTCCAGATCCACCATGAAAAACAGGGAAAGGTAATAGAGGATAGCCGGAAATGCCGCGCAAACCGCAACCTGCAGGTAGGAGACTTTTAAGAAGTCGGCCATGATGAATGCCGCGGCCCCCATGACCGGAGGCATGATCTGGCCGCCGCACGATCCCGTCGCCTCGATGCCCCCGGCGATTGCCGGTTTGTATCCGGATTTGATCATGAGCGGGATGGTGAATGTGCCCACGGTGGCCACATTGGCCACGGCGCTGCCGCTGATGGTCCCCATCAGGCCGCTGCCGACCACCGCGGCCTTCGCAGGGCCGCCCCGAACCCCTCCGATGGCGGCTTTTGCCAGATCGGCGAAGAAATCTCCGGCGCCGGTGACCTGCAGAAACGCGCCCAGGATGATAAACACGATGATAAAGTTGGATGTGACCGCAACCGGAATTCCGAAAATGCCGTCCTCACCCAGATAAAGCGCCGCAATCGTCTGGCCCAGATCGAGACCACGGTGTTCGATTATTGAGGGCACGGACTGGCCGAAAAATCCATAGAGGATCAATACGCCCGCGAAAATCGGCAGGGGCCATCCCGACTTGGTCTTGGTCGCCCACATGATCACCAGGACAGCCAGAATCCCCATGACGATGTCCAGCACGTTGGGAATGCCGCCGCGCGCGATAAGCTGATCCTGAATCAATATGATATAGGCGAATGGAATCCAGGAGATGGCGGCCAGGAACCAGTCCAGCCACCGTTCATGGGCGCTTTTCCTTTTCGTGGAGGATAAAAGGAAAATCATGGGAATGGACAGAACCAGCAGGAGCCCGTTTTGCGTGAACGCGGGGAAGGACCCTTCATAGGCGGTATACATGAAAATCAGAGAACTGATGACTCCCAAAATGACGACAAGACCGCCCGTGACCCCCTTGAGCCCGACATTGCCCAGGACCTTTAAGAAGGTATTCATTTGCATCCTCCTTCCCCATGAATGAATTTCGGTGCGGGAATAAATGCGGACGGGAGGATCGGTCCCGTCCGCCGAGCCTGCGGCTTATTCCAGATACTTGATGGGAATTTTCTTTTCCTTGTAATATCTTTCCGCCCCAGAATGCAGGGGAACGGGAAGATCGGTGGCGGCCGATTCATTGGTCGTCATCTTCCATTGAGGATGAATGGCATCGAGCTCGCCCTTGTTCTCGAAAAGCGTCTTGACGATTTGATAGACGAACTCATCCGGCAAATCGCTCTTCACACAGATGGTCGTTCCGACGGCAAGCGCCAGAATCGGCTTGTCGATGCCCTTGGCCCAGCCCACAGGAATTTTCCGCAGGAGATAGTAGGGTTTCTCTTTGTTGAGCTTCTCGAGGATTTCGTTGTCGACGGCGATGAACCTGACTTTTTCCGTGGTCGTCAATTCCACGATGGCCGGAGCTGCACCGCCCGTTCCGGCGACGACGTAGGCGAACATGTCGATATTGCCGTCTTTGAGCGCCGACGCCTGCTGCGATACGCCGGCCGGGTAAGGTTTTACGTCCTTGTAGCTCATTCCGTGGGCTTTGAGCAGCTCCTCCACGATGATGTAGTTCGAACTTCCGGGCACGCCGGTGCCCAGCTTTTTGCCCTTGATCTCCTTGAACGTTTTGATGGGGGATTTTTCAGTCACGATCAGCGCAAGATAGATCAGGTCATTGTTCATGAGCGCGCTGAAACTCTTGTTCACCGCAAGGTTGTTGATCCCCCTGTACATGCAGTAAGGAATATCGGTTGTGGCAAATCCGATTTCCATCTTTCCCTTCTTGATGTTCTCGAGATTTTCAATCGAAGCCCCCGTCGGCGTCGCGTTTGCCTTGACATCCGGCATTTTGTTGCTCAGGACGTTGGCCATTGCCCCGCCCATGCTGTACCAGGCCCCGCCGACGGTCGCCGTGCCGATCGTGATGTACTTCTTGGCGGGAGCCGCTACGGCACAAAATGCGAACGCCGAAAACGCCGCTACGATCATGAAAACTGCTATTCTTTTTACTTTCATCGTCTTCCCCTCCTTTGCCGTGATTTCGAATTCTGCCGTTTTGCGAAATCGTTCGTCATCCCAACACCAGGAACATCGAAAACGCGTATCAGGTCCTCCTGCTTCCCGCGGGACGCAGCATCGCCCGAGATTCAACCGTTCTTTTTGTTCGATTTTTTCCAGATTTTGAGTTTTTCGGCTTCCTTGACCAGATCATCCCTGAAGTCGGGATGGGCAATGGAAATGATCGCCTCGGCGCGCTCCCAAGTGGACCTGGCCTTCAGATTCACCAGGCCGTACTCGGTGACGAGATAATGCACGGCCGGTCTCGGCGTCGTGACGATGCCGCCGGGAGTCAGGATCGGTTTGATGCGGGAAACGACCTCGCCGTTCTTGTTCTCATAGGTGGAACTCAGGCAGATGAAGGCCTTGCCGCCCTGCGACATGTAGGCGCCCCAGTGAAATTCCAGTTGTCCTCCCGAACCGCTGATATGCTTCGTTCCGATCGATTCGGCACAGACCTGACCCGTCAGGTCGACTTCAACTGCGCTGTTGATGGAGACGGCATGGTCGTTTTGTGAAATGATGGGAAGGCTGTTCGTATAATCGACGGGGTATATGGCCAACCCCCTGTTGTCGTCTATGAAGTCATAGAGGTCCTTGGACCCGAGGGCGAAGGTATAGACGATCTTCCCCCGATCCAGTTTCTTCCGCAGCCCCGTGATTTTGCCGGCTTTGTACATCTCCAGCATCGCGTCGCAGAGCAGCTCCGTGTGAATCCCGAAGTCTTTGAGGTCGGACTGGGCAATCAGCTTACCCACGGCGTTGGGCATGCCGCCGATTCCAAGCTGCAGGCAGCACCCGTCGCACAGTTCGGACACGATTTGCTCCGCGATCTTCATATCCACCGTCGAGATGGGAGGCGACTTGACGGTAAAGTAAGGCACGTTCGCCTCGGGGGCTTCGACGATGAAATCCACCTCGGAGATATGGATGGCCTCCTCCCTTCCGCCGAGCGCCCGGGGAATATTTTCATTGATCTCAAGAACCACGATTTTGGCCATGTCGCAGCAGGCCTTCAGAAACGTCGTCGACGGCCCCAAGTTGAAATAACCGTGCTTGTCCATGGGGCGGGCCTGGATCATGACAACGTCCACCGGACGGTAGCCCCGGCGGAACCATTCCGGGTTCTGTCCAAAACTGGATGGAACGTAAAAACCGAATGATCCCATCAAGGACCGTTCGCTGTTGGAACAATGTCCCGTGCTGTAAATGAAGTGCTCTCCCTGGGGGTCGGCTTCGGCAAGGTGAACTTTGGTGAGGGTATTGGAGCAATGAACATTGACGTCGAACAACTCGTCCTTCCGCCTGGCCAGGGCCATATCCAGGGCAATGGCCTTGCTGAGGCAATAACCGAACTCCACATAGTCGCCGGATTTCACCAGAGCCGCCGCCCGATCAGCGGTCACGAGTTTGTTTCGGTACTCCGCCAGATTGGTACCCGCCATATCGATCCCTCCTTATTCTTGATTGGTCGTCAGATCTCCTCCCTTGCCCCTGTAAATGATTCCGCCCGGCAGATTCCCGGTACGCCGGTACGTCTGAATCTCGCTTTCCAGTTCACGCCCGGAACGGGCGACGCGCCGTGCAATCCGTCCTTTCCATCGTCTTCTCGTTCACAGATAGGACTGCTGCTTTGATTTTTCCTTGATATCCTTCCCAGTCTCCTGCATATGCCTGGCGTTCACGACAGCCGCCTCATCGAAATCCTGATCCCGGATCGCCGCCAGTATCTGGCGGTGGTAAGACAAGGTTCTGAGGGCCATCTCGCTCGACGGACGGGCGAGTTCGTAGAAATGGAGCAGCATGTCGCAGACAAGCTGATGAAGGATGATGATCATGTTGTTATCCGTCATCGAGGCGATGATCAGATGAAATTCGAAATTGGTTCGGAGCCGATCGAGATTCTTCTTGCTGTTGAAAAACTGTTCCGCCGCATCGATATTCCTTTCCAGCCGCTCCAGCATTTTCCCGGTTATTTGCCTGGTCGGCAGCATCTCCTTGATGATGAATGTCTCCAGGGCGATTCTGGTCTCCGTCAGGTCCGCGACGGTGATGTGCGGTATTCTCAATATGCTTCCGATTTTCTTCACGGTGGAGGCGAGGTCGACTTCCTTGACGAACAGCCCTCCGCTCCCGCCTTTGCGGACTTCGATGATGCCCATCTGTTCGAGGGAGCGAACCGCTTCGCGCACCGTCAGCTTGCTCACTCCGAAGGCTTCCGCGAGCTCGCTCTCCGAGGAAAGGTGCTGATTCGGTTTCAGGTCTCCCCTGACCAGGGCCTCATAGATCTGTTCCACGATGTAGTCGGACTTTCGGCTGGTGACGATTTTTTTGAATTCGCCCACCGCCATGCTGGGTCGCGCTCCCCTAGCGGCAAGAGGTACTTTTTTCATGACTGCTCCTTGAACATATAGATGATATGCGCATCATCGACTTCCTGCACGGAAAGCCTCAAGGGCATTCCGATGCGGATTCGCTCCCCAGGAATCGCGGAGTCCATGCGCCCGAACACCTTCAAAGAACCGAAATCGGCGATCGCGATCATGTACGGCAGGTCCTGCCCGAAACCAGCAGGGGCATAGGAAAGAGAGGTGAATGTCTGCAATGTCCCGGGACCCGTCACCTCGCACCATTCCATATC
>CAYOGU010000033.1:0-17828 GCA_964403345.1 uncultured Syntrophus sp.
CGAATAGGAGAACGGGGCGGCCCGCTCCCAGGTTCTCGGGTTGTGTCGCTTGAGGCGGCCGGCAACGGCCGTCCCAGAGGAATGATCACCGCCGCCCTTCGGGTGACCGGAAGGCGGAACAGAATTCGGCTTACGATCCACTTGGACACCCATCCCACGGCCCCCGCCGCCCCGAGTAAGGAGCGGCGGGGGTTCCTTCTTTGCATTCCCCGGCAATCCGGAAGACTCGACTGGAGGGGTGGCCACACCGGGAGAAAAGAAAAGGCCGGGGGCACACCCCCCCGGCCTTTTTCAGGTTCCATCCGCTAAGGCGTCGCTACTTCTCCGCTTCCTCATCGTCATCGTAGTGTTTCGCCGCTTCTTCGGCCTCTTGGGGGACCTCCGATTCGATCGAACGGGAGATGCCCCTGGCCAGGAGCGCCATGATCAGGAACAACAGGATGATCGAGATGACGAGGATCACGATGATGGTGGTGGACCAAGATTTGGCCTCTTTCTCGATGTTTCGGGAAGTCTTGAGGGCCAGTTCATTGTACTTCTGCACGTCCACTCCCATCCCCACCCATCCGAAACCACCCGGCTGGGGATATTCCCTGCTGTAGAACTTGACGGGGGCATAGGCCACCAGTTTCAGGTGCCCCCCGAACTTGTAGGTCTTGACACCGGCGTTCCCCGCCATGGCATCCTTGGCGATCTCGGGGAGGTTGGGATCCATGTAGCCCAGGAGGTTCAGGTTCAGAACCGCCTCTCCCTTCTTGCCCATCTCAGCAGAATTCTTGTCCGTCAGGGTGGGAACCGGCGATCCATCGGGATTGAGACCCGCGATGTGGTAGTCGTACGGATGGGAGATGACCATGCCTCGGTTGTCCACCAGATAGGCGTAGTTCCCGGTGGATGTGTCCACTTCCGCCTCAAAAACCCGTCCGGCCTGGGTGGGGACGACATGGTCCGTGAAAGCGGCCAAGTGTCGGTAGTCCAGGGCCAAGGTCAGGACCCCCGCGAATCCCTGTTTGTCGAACACGGGCGTTGCAAAACGGACGATGCCGGAGAATCGCTTTCCCTTTTCGAAATCGGTCCGGTTCACGTACCAACCGGTAACTGGTGAGACGTAGACCTCCCCGCGGTTGAGCGACCGGGCTGCGGAGAAATAGACCTCGGACTTGTAGGTCGTGTTGGCGGGCTTCGCGACGTTGACCAGGGCCGATTTCGGCACGGGTTCACCGTCCACGATCTTGACGATCTCATTGCCGGACCGGTCCGTCAAGGCCATTTCCTTGTAGAGATAGGAGAGGACCTGGCGGACCTTGCCTTCCTCACGGATCCAGAGGGGTTTTTGGTTCTCACGGACAAACTGTTTGAAAGTGGAATCGGTTGGTGGGATGATCGTCGCGATCAGCAGGTCCTTTTTCCTCTCCATGAGGAAACTGGCGATCTCTTCCGCTGTACTGACGGCGCGTGTTTTGATCTCTTCCTGGGATTTCTGATCGAGGACGTTGACCGCCTTTTCCTTTACGGTGACCCCCAGCTTGAAGATGCCGTTGGCAATCAGGATCGCCATTAACGACAAGGGGATGACGATCAGCAGGAAGAAGACCCTTGCTACGGTGAACAGCCCTTTACCTTCTTTCGTTTCTGCCATGCCTCTTTCCCCCTAACCGTTTGGATTTGGTGTGGATGAGACGAATTACCCCGCCAGAAAATACTTCATGTAGGGGTTGGCATAGAGGAGCACCAGGGAGACGACCAGGGCGTAGATGGCGATCGACTCGGCCATGGCCATGCCGACCAGCATCGTCATCATGATCTTTCCCTGAACCCCCGGATTCCTTCCGACGGCCGAACAGGCACCGCTTGCCGCCGTGCCGATACCCAGCCCCGCTCCGACGGCCCCCACGCCAATGGCGAAACCTGCCGCGATCATGGCACCGACGGCAAAAAGAACCTTCGTGTAGGATTCACCTCCCGCTGGAAGGCTTTCCGCTGCAAACGCAAAAGGCGAACTGAGAAGGAGAACCGCTGCAGAGGTGACCAGAGTGAACAACCCTTTCTCAAATTTTCGTAACATCGTCTTTCCCCTTTCCTAAAGTGATAAGATTTTTTCCCTTTTCATTACCATAAATGGAGGGTTCCGAAAAGGGTTTCTCAACGGGTTCCAGAGTTTGCAACCGCCATGCCATGAATGGCCTGTCCGGCTGACCTCTGTAACCGCTCAGAGTGACGGGGTTATTGCGGACAGGCCCGGAGATGGGACGCGGGGACAGGGCAACTTCCTTGAACGTTCCATTCAACGGACCGTTCCGATTGAACGAAAGGTAGAACCCGCTGGGAACCGGAAGGGACGGAAATAGGGGTTGATAATTTCCTAAGAGCCCGTTAGGATAAATACAATATGGGAAACGCCATGCAGCCCTGCGAGGAGGTCGTTTCGTCGGGACGAAGGACGGGTCGGGTAGGTCGTCAGGCAGGATTGAAGGGACCGTTCGGAGGGGGGTGCCATGCAAGAGCTGCTCACAGCTGCGACCTATCTGGTGGTGTGGCTCATCTGTTGGCGGGTGTTCGGCATTGAAAGCGGCCTGACCAAGCTGATCCTGTCCCTGGGAGCGGCGATCTTTGTGTTCGTGCTCCTTGCCGTTAAAGATCATCAACGAAAAAAGAAGGGTGGCAGATAACCGAGGGTGCCGTCCGCGGGGCGGTCCGGTTCCCAGCCCATCGGAAAGGTCGGATGGATTCAGAGGACATTCGGGACAGCAAAGACCTGCGGAGGATCACCCTTTCCGTCGGATTGGCGGCCCTGGCCGTAATTCTTCTGATCCTCCTGCTGACCGTGACCGTCCGTTATGCCAGGGAAAAGGAGATGGTCCGGCAGTTTGGCCAGCAGCAAGCCGCCATCGCTCGGGGAACGGCCGCCAGGTTGGAGGATCTGATCCTTCCCGTGGAGCAGTCCCTCCTGACGCTGGCTGCGAACCGGATTCGGTTCCAGCCGGAGGGTCGGACGCTCAAGGCGGCCTATGACGCGATGGAGGGGAAGGTCTCTTTGCTGGCCGTGGCCGATCGGGACGGCACTGTTCTGGCCAAGCACCCGCCCTTCATGATCGGCCGATACGGAGGCTTCGGCAACCTCCTCTTCTTCCGCCAAGTCCTGAAGACGGGGAGGATGGCCCTAAGCGCCGTTCGCCTGCCGGGGGACCAGGGGGTCGACAATCGCTCCGTTGCCCTCGGCGTTCCCGTTACCGGGACGGACGGGCAGATCGGGGGCGTGGTGGTGGCGATCATGCCGTTGACGGCCTTCGACAGCGGTGCGATGCAGCATGTCGGAGGGGGCAGCCGGACCTGGCTGATCGATCCCGAGGGGACCGTCCTCTTCCATCCCGATAACGTGGCCGTGGGGCGGGATGCGGGGACGCTGGAACTCGCCGAGGGAACGAGGCCGTCCCTCCTTGGGGAGGCCCTTTTGGCGGGGACGGAGGGGTACGGGGAATACCTTCTGTCCGGACCGAGCGGCCATCCTGAACGCTATGTCGTGGCCTATGCTCCGGTCCGTCTGGCGTCCGGGGCCTGGTTCGTTGCAATCGCCACGCCCTATCTCCAGGCGATCGACCTCTTCCGGAAGACCTTCCTGAACATCATGATCGGTGCGGCCGGCCTCATCCTGTCCGTGATCATCGCGGCGGCGGTCGTCGTCTATGCCGGCCGCAGGGGGCTGGAGAACCGGACGATCCGGGAGAGGCTGCAGGAACGGGAGCTCTGGCAGGAAAAGATGGTCCGGGAGAAGAAAACCATCGAGGGGATCATCGAAGGGTCGCCCATCCCGACCTTCGTCCTGAACCGGGAGCACCGGATCATCCTCTGGAACCGGGCCTGCGTGGAGCTGACGGGATTCAAGGCCTCCGAAATGGTCGGGACGGAAAACCAGCACCTTCCCTTCTACAACGAAAAACGGCCCGTGATCGCCGATCTGATCCTTGAAAAGGATTTCGAGGGGATCGAGAAATATTACGGGACCAAGAAGGTCCGGCGGTCGATCAAGGTGGAGGGGGCCTATGAGGCCAGGGATTTCTACCGGGACCTGGGGGGACTGAACCGGCACCTCTACTTCCTCGCCGCTCCCATCTATGACGAGAAGGGCCAGATCATCGCGGCGATCGAGACGATTCAGGACATCTCGAAGGAAGAGGAGATGGCCAACGACCTGCGGGAATACGCCAATTCGCTCCAGACCGAGCTCCAGCAGAACATCTGCCTCAGGCAGGAGATCGAATCCCTCTACAACCACCTCCAGTCCATTGTGGACAGCCTGCCCGAGAGGCTCTTCGTCCTCACCAGCGACGGGATGATCCATTACATGAGCCGTGATGTGAAGACGGGGATCGGGATGACGGCGCCCCAGGCCAAGGGGAAGCATTTCCTGGAACTGGTCCCTCCGGAGTACCGGGATTTGGTGAGTGCCCGGTGGGAGGACGCCAAACGGGGGGTCTTCACCCCCTACGAGATGGAGGTCAAAGCGCGGGACGGCTCCCCCCGGATGCTCTTGATCACGGTCGCCCCAATCCGGGGGACCGACCGGTATGTCATCGTGCAGCGCGACATCACCGAGTTCAAGAAATTGGAGGCGCAGGTCTACGAGAGCCAGAAGATGGCGGCGGTAGGTCAACTCTCCGCCGGCATCGCCCACGAGGTCCGCAATCCCCTCTCGTCGATCAAGATGAGCCTCCATATCCTGGAAAAACGGATGCATCCGACCGGCAACGATCTGAAGCGGTTCCGGATCGCCGAGCGGGAGGTAGAACACCTGGAGGACCTGGTCCGGGATGTCCTGATCTACGCCAGGCCCGCCCAGCCCAAGAAGGAGGCGGCCGATATCCGGAAGGTCGTTGAGCAGGCCCTGGACCTGGTGGAGAAGGGGCTTTGGGAAAAGAGGATCGACGTCCGAACCCGATTTGCCGCCGACGTGCCGGTTTGCAGCGTCGATCCGTCGATGCTGGAACAGGCCTTTCTCAACCTCCTGATCAATGCGGTGGACGCCCTGGAGCCGGGGGGCATCCTGACCCTTTCCGTCAGGAAGACTGTCCTACCCGGGGCGCCGTCGGTCGAGGTGGAGATCGAGGACGACGGCTGCGGGATCGACGAGGGGGACATGCCGCACCTCTTCAACCCCTTCTTCACCCGCAAGAAGGATGGGACGGGGCTTGGCCTGACCCAGGTGAAGAAAATCGTGGAGATGCACGGGGGAAGCGTGGAGGTCTTCAGCCGAAAGGGCGAGGGAACGCGGGTCCGGGTCCGTTTCCCCATCCCGTTGAACGGTTCGGTCCCGGCAGGCGGAGGGGCGTCCGAGGGAGACAAGGAGGGATCGTGAGGAAGGGCGGCAAGGCGAAGATTCTGGTGATCGACGATGACCGATCCATCTGCGAAACGCTCGATCTCTATCTGACCGAAGAGGGCTATGAGGTGTTCACGGCCTCGACCGGGACGGAAGGCCTCAACCGATACGTCGAACACTCGCCGGATGTGATCGTCCTGGATATCCGGCTTCCCGACGTGGACGGGTTCGCGGTCCTGGATGATCTGCGGGAAGAGGATGAAAACGTCAAGGTGATCATGATCACCGCCCATCACGACATGGAGTCCACGATCAATGCCATGAAAAGCGGGGCCTTCGACTACATCCACAAACCGATCAACGTGGACGAACTGGAGATGGCCATCCAGAAGGCGGTCAAGTGTCTGGAGATGGAAAAGAAGATCGACGGTCTCCTGATGGAGCCTTCCCGCCATTTCAAGGTCGGAGACATCATCGGTTCCACGAAGGAGATGCTGGAGATCTTCAAGACCATCGGCATCGTCTCGCAGAGCCGGACGACCGTGCTTATCCAGGGGGAAAGCGGCACGGGCAAGGAACTGATCGCCAAGGTGATCCACCACAACACCTCCCGAGACGAACCGTACATCGCCGTGAACTGTTCGGCCATCGTCGAGACCCTGCTGGAGTCTGAACTCTTCGGTCACGAGAAGGGGTCGTTCACGGGCGCCGTTGCGCGGAAACTCGGGAAGTTCGAGCTGGCGCGCTACGGGACGGTTTTTCTCGACGAGATCAGCGAGATGTCCCTGAACCTGCAGGCCAAGCTCCTGCGCATCCTGCAGGAGATGGAGTTCGAACGGGTCGGGGGCAAGGACCGGATCCGGGTCCACGCCCGGATCATCGCGGCCACCAACAAGGATCTCAAGGGGCTCGTCCGGGAGGGGCGCTTCCGGGACGATCTCTTCTACCGTCTCAACATCGTGGCCATCACTCTTCCCCCGCTGCGGGAGCGGAAGGAGGACATCCCGCTGCTGGTCGATTACCTCCTGGCCAAGATCAATATCGACCTGCACAAACGGATCGCGGGGATTTCGGACGAGATGATGGGGATCTTCCAGAGGTACTCCTGGCCGGGCAACGTGAGGGAGATGGAGAATCTCCTTGTCCGGGCGGCGGTCGTGGCCAAAGGTCAGATTCTCGCGAAATCCGATTTCCCGGAACTTCCCGAGGGCGCCGGGCCGGGGATGGCCCAGGAAGGAGGAGAACTCCTGCGGGTCGGCAACGGCAGGCCCCCCACACTCGATGATATCGAAGAGCAGTACATCCGTAAGGTGATCCGGGAAAGCGGCAAGAACAAGGGGGAGATCTGCGAAATCCTGGGTATCTCCCGCCCCACCTTCGAACGCAAGCTGGAGAAGTACGGGATCGTCTTCGAGAAAGAGGGATAAGGATGGGGAAGATGGGGAGGGGGATTCATCGGGCCGCGGATCTTTTTTCGATCCTGCGTCTTCTCGCTACGCTGCCGGAAAACCAACTCGCACTCCGCGTTCGGACATGCTTTCCTGGGGGCGCTCCGCTGCGGGGGCAGGGGAGTCCGAAAAAATCTCCCATGAGTTCCGACAAATCCCCCTCTTCATCTTCCCTACGGTGGAAAGGAATGGATTCTTCCTTTTACCTCCCATTGAGCGTGAAGGGAACTGGCCCTGAGGGGATGCCAGGAGGGGGGAAGCGATGAAGGTCCTGTCCGCGGAGTTCGTCCGGTCCGCCACCAAGCCCGCCCACTACCCGCCGGAGGGTCTCCCCGAGATCGCCTTCGCCGGCCGGTCCAACGTGGGGAAATCCTCGCTCATCAACGCCCTTCTCAACCGCAGGGGATTGGCCCGGACCAGCAATACCCCGGGACGGACCCAGGAGATCAATTTCTTTCGCGTCAACGACCAGGTCGCCTTCATCGACCTGCCCGGCTACGGGTATGCGAAGGTCCCCGAGGGACTCAGGAGAAGCTGGGGCCCGATGATCGAGACCTACCTCGGAAAACGCAGGACGCTTCGGTTGGTCGTCCTGATCCTCGACATCCGGCACGGTCCCTCCGACGAGGACCGCCAACTGATCCACTGGCTGCGGTTCTACGGCCTGAGTTTTCTTGTCGTCCTGACCAAGACCGACAAACTGTCCGGCAATCAGCGCCGCGAGCGACTGCGCCGGATCGACGTGGACCTCGACCTCCCCTCGGGAACGGCTGTGATCCCCTTTTCGGCGAAAACCCGAGAAGGAAAGGATCCACTCTGGCGGGAGATCGAGAGGGCAATGCGGCTTGACACTGACAAGCATCTCTGATAGGGCCCCCGTCCTATGAAAAAGGAGATTTGGATTGGGTTTCTGGTCGTCCTGGCTGCCGGCGCCGCGTTTCTCGCCTGCCGTGAAAGAGGGGCGGAGCCCGTCTACGAGGCCCAACGGGCCCTCATGGGGACGATCGTCAAGATCAAGGGCACCGGCAAAGCGCTCCCCCGGGAACGGTTCGACGCGGTCAGCGGCCGGGCTTTCGATGAGATCGCCCGCCTCGAAAGGGAAATGAGCGAATGGCTGCCGGACAGCCCGATCTCCCTGGCCGCTCGCTTTGCAGGCCGTAAGGCGGTGCCGGTTTCAGAAGAGATCGTTACCGTGGTCGATCTGGCCCTGTCCATTTCCCGACGGACCGACGGGGCCTTCGACATCAGCTTCAAACCCCTCGGACGGCTTTGGAAGGTGGAGTCGCGCAGGGAGCCGCCTCATGAGGATCAGATCCGGGCGGCGCTGGCTTTTGTCGATTATCGGAACATCGTTCTGGACCGGGAGCGTCGGACCCTCTACCTGAAACGACCCCGGATGGCCATCGGTCTGGGAGCCATCGCCAAGGGATATGCAGCCGGCCGTGCGGTCCAGGTGATGCGCCAGGGGGGAATCCCCGATGCGATCGTCGATGCCGGCGGGGATCTCTACTTTTCCGGCAGGAAGGGGGCCGAGGGATGGACCTGCGGGATTCAGGATCCCGATAGAAAAGACGCGGCGGTCCTCCGTCTCCGCGTTCGGAAGGACTGCGCCGTCGTGACGAGCGGGGACTACGAGCGGTTCTTCGAATTCCGGGGAAAGCGATATCACCATATCCTCGATACGAGGACCGGCTATCCGGCCGTGGGCGTCCGGAGTGTGACGGTCATGGCCGCAGATCCGGCCGTGGCGGATGCCTACGCCACCGCTTTTTTCGTCCTGGGGCCAGAAAGGGCCTCCCGGATCGTGACGGAGATCCCGGGCGTGGCCTTCATCTTGATCGACGAGAAGGGCCGCTTCTGGCGGGGCGGCCCGGTCTCGGAATTTGTCGAAGAGCAGGGGGCCTGAGCACCATTCCAGATGTCGCGGTTGTGGAAATATTATTCATGAATTAAATTGCATGTATTGTATGGGATCTCATGAAAAAATACGATTAGCCCTTGACTTCCCGGATGGATGTGCTATTTGTCAGCGCACTTTCGGCAATGCAGGCACAGTGCGTGCCGGCGCGGTGGAAAGGGGGAGTGCTTTGGTCATTTTCCATTCCGGAGCCGTCTCTTTCCCCGACGGTTTGCCCTGAAGACAGGGTAGCGGCTATGCGGGAACGGGGTGTCGTGACAAGGGTCATCGCACCGGACGTGGTGGAGGTTTCATTGCCGACCTCAGAGTCCTGCGAGAGGTGCAGCGCTTGCCACCGCGGGGCCGACGGGACCGCCACCATCGAGGCGGCCGGTGCCTCGGGCGCCGAGACCGGCGACAGCGTCGAACTCGAGATATCCACCCGGGGTGTCGTCGCCGCGAGTTTTGTCGTTTATCTTCTGCCGGTTTTCTCCTTGATCGCCGGCTATGTTTTGGGTTCCAGACTGATCGGCTTCTTTCAAATCCGGGTTTCGGACCAAACGGGTGGCATCCTCTGTGCGCTCGCTTTCCTAGCGGCCAGCTTCGCGGTGGTTCGGTGGTATGATGGACGGATCCGCAAGAAAGGCGATAGGATGGCGCGGGTGACGAGGATCATCCCCGGAGACTCGGGGGGGGGGGAGACTTTTTCGGGCGGACAGGGGTGATGGGGGGATATGAAGACTTTTCCCAAAGGGATCCATGTAAGCCATAGGAAGGAAGCCACGGAGGCGCTTCCGATCGTCCGCGCGGCCCTTCCCAAGCGAGTGATCCTTCCCCTGCAGCAGAGCCTGGGAGCGCCGGCAGAGGCCGTGGTCAATCCGGGCGATGTTGTCGCCGAGGGCCAGAAGATCGCCGATTCCACGAAGTTCATCTCCGTCCCCCTTCATGCCCCGGTTGCGGGCAAGGTCGCCAGCATCGGAAAACACCCCAACGCAACGGGCGTTTCGGTCCCCTCAATCGTCATCGAGGCCCTTGAGGATCCTCCTCCCGCGCCCCCCAGGCTCCAGCGGCTCTCCTGGCGGGATCTCGATTCGGACCAGATCCGCAAAGCCGTCCGCGAGGCGGGGATCGTCGGTCTCGGCGGGGCGACCTTTCCAGCCCATGTCAAGCTAAGCCCGCCGTCGGAAAAGCGGATTGAAGCCGTGATCATCAACGGCTGCGAATGCGAGCCTTACCTGACCATCGACCATCGGCTGATGCTGGAGCGGCCCGCGGATCTGCTCGCCGGCGCCGGGGCGATCGCCAAGGCGGTTTCAGCCCCGAGGCTCATCGTAGGGATCGAGGACAACAAACCCGATGCCCTCCAGGCGGTCTCGGCGGAGGCCGGGCGGATGGGCCTCAAGGAGATCGAGATCGTTCCCCTGAAGACCAAATACCCCCAGGGCGGCGAAAAAATGCTGATCAAGGCGATCCTGGGGCGGGAGGTCCCATCGGGCGGCCTGCCGATGGATGTGGGCGTGGTGGTCCACAACGTGGGGACGGCCGTGGCGGTCGAGGAGGCCGTCGAGTTGGGAAAGCCCCTCATCGAGAGGGTCCTTACCGTGACGGGAAGCGGCGTTCGGGAACCGAAGAACCTCCTCGTCAGGATCGGGACCTCCTTCGCCGAGGTGATCGGGCAGTGCGGCGGCCTGACAGAGGACGCGGCCAAGGTCATCATGGGCGGGCCCATGACCGGCACCGCCGTTTCCTCGCTTGAGATTCCGGTCGTCAAGGCGACCTCTTCGATCCTGGTCCTCAACCGGAGGGACTGCGCGGTCTTTGCCGAGGGAAGCTGCATCCGGTGCGGGCGCTGCATCAAGGCCTGTCCGGTCGGCCTCATGCCCAACGCCCTGGCCGCTTTCGCCAGGATCAAGAACTGGGACCGGGTGGCGGAGTACCATGTGATGGACTGCATCGAATGCGGCTGTTGCACCTACGTCTGCCCCGCCCGGATCTTCCTGGTCCAGCACTTCAAAATCGCCAAGCGGGAACTGCAGCTCAGGAGGGCAGTGAAACCATGAATCTCGAAACCTCCGTTTCCCCGCACATCCGAGCCCGCCAGGACGCCCAAAGCATCATGTGGTGGGTCGTCATCGCCCTCCTGTTTCCCATGGCGGGAGCGACCTATTTCTTCGGGTACAGAGCCCTGCTGCTGATCCTCTTCACCACGGTCGTAGCCGTCTTGGCTGAGGCCGCGTTCCAGCGTGTCATCGAAAAACCCGTGACAGTTAAGGACGGGAGCGCCGCGGTGACGGGGATTCTGCTGGCCCTGGTCCTTCCCCCAACGCTGCCCCTTTGGATGGCCGGGATCGGGGCGATCGTGGCCGTCGTCCTGGTCAAGGGGCTCTTCGGGGGGCTGGGTTTCAACATCTTCAATCCCGCCCTCGCCGCCCGGGCGGTCCTTCTGGCCTCCTGGCCGGTGGCCATGACCACTTGGACAAGGCCGCTCGATGCCGTGACGACCGCCTCACCCCTTTTCCTGGCGAAGATGCACCAGGCTGTTCCGGATTACCTGACCCTCTTCATGGGGAACCGAGCGGGATCCCTGGGCGAAACATCGATCCTGATGATCCTGATCGGGGCGGCGATCCTCTACTGGAAAAAGATCATCGACTGGCCGGCGCCGACGGCTTTTATCGGGTCGGTGGCCCTCCTGACGGCGATCCTCGGGCAGGATCCCCTGTTCCATGTCCTGAGCGGAGGGCTTCTCCTGGGGGCCTTCTTCATGGCCACGGACTACGTGACCGCCCCGGTGACGACCAAGGGCCGGTTCATCTTCGGCCTGGGCTGCGGGATCATCACCGTCCTGATCCGGCTCTACGGAGGTTTCCCGGAGGGGGTGAACTATTCGATCCTGATCATGAACATGCTGACGCCGGTGATCGACACCTACGTGCGGCCTCGACTCTTCGGCGGGGTGAAGAAAGATGGGTAGGATCATCAAACTGGGCATCACCCTGGGCATTTTCTGCGTCCTGTCGGCGGGGCTCCTGGCCTGGGTCTTCCTCATGACGACGCCGGTCATCGAGGCGAACGCCAAGGCCTCCTTCGAGGGGTCTCTCCGGGAGGTCCTCCCCGGAGCCAAGACCTTCAAGGATGTCTCCGTCAAGGGCGCCAAGAGCCAGATCTATGAAGGGTATGCAGACGGGAAGCCCGTCGGACTCGCAGTGAAAGTCGCTCCGCGCGGTTATGCCGGCGAGATCGAAATGCTCGTGGGGGTCGATCCGGAGCTCCGGGTCAAGGGGATGAAGATCCTCAGCCAGCGCGAAACCCCGGGACTCGGGACCAATATGCTGAAGCCGAAATTCATCGCCCAGTTCATCGGCAAGGGCGTGAAGGATGTTCTGGAGCCCAAGAAGGACATCGATGCCCTCACCGGGGCAACGATCTCCACCCGGGGGGTCTGCGAAGGGGTCAAGGCGGTCCTTAAGGATGCCGAGCAGTACGGGAAGGGGAAACCATGAATCTCTGGAAGAACTTCAGTCAGGGGATCATCCGGGAGAACCCGGTCCTGCGCCTGATGATCGGCCTCTGCCCGGTCCTGGCCGTATCCAACAACGCGACCAATGCGCTGGGGATGAGCATCGCCGTCGCCTTCGTCCTGATATGCTCGAACTGCGTGGTGGCCCTGATCCGAAAGGTCACGCCGGGCGAGATCCGTATCCCGATCTTCATCATCATCATTTCCACCTTTGTCACCATGTGCGATTACGTGATGCACGCCTACGCCCCGGAACTCTACCAGGCCCTGGGGGTCTTCGTTCCCCTGATCGTGGTCAACTGCATCATCCTCGGGCGGGCCGAGGCCTTTGCCTACAAGAACCCGATCCTGAATGCGTTCCTGGACGGTGCCGGGATGAGCCTCGGATTCCTCCTGGCCCTGGTGAGCATCGGCGTGGTCCGCGAGGTCCTGGGGGCCGGTTCCGTCTTCGGCGTTCCCCTCTTCGAAGAGAGGATCGCGGCGACGATCATGATCCTGCCGCCCGGGGCCTTCATCACGATCGGATGCATCATGGCCCTCCTCAATCGGATGGAGAAGAAGGTCCTCTGAGACAGGGGAAGGATTGCTTATGAAACTCTTCGGGATATTCTTTGCGGCGTTTCTGATCAACAACATCCTGTTGATCCGTTTCATCGCCCTGTGCTCCTTCTTCGGGGTTTCGACGAAGATCGGGACATCGATCGGGATGAGTTTTGCCGTCATCTTCGTCATGACCATCTCCTCGGCCATCTCCTGGGTCGTCTACCACTTCATCTTGGCGCCCTTTCACCTGGAGTTCCTGCGGACCGCGGTCTTCATCCTGACGATCGCCTCGCTCGTCCAGCTCGAGGAGCTTTACCTCAAGAAGATGATCCCCGCCCTTTACCGGGCGATGGGAATCTACCTTCCCCTGATCACGACCAACTGCGCCATCTTGGCGGTGGCGTTTCTGGCGATCGACTACAAGTACAATTTCCTGGAGTCGATGATCTATTCCATCGGCGTTTCTTCAGGTTTCTCGCTGGCCATCATTCTGTTCGCTTACATCCGCGAGCGGATGGCCCTGGCGCCGATTCCAAGGTGGTTCCAGGGGTATCCGATCGCCTTTATCACCGCGGCGCTCATGTCGCTGGCCTTCCTCGGGTTCTCGGGGATGTTCGGTCTTTAGAGGGAGAGTAGGATTCCGGTCGCCCGAGAGTAGCCGGTTTGGATGGGACAAGGCATGCTGATACTGATCGCAATCGTGGTCTTGGGGATCATGGGAATCTTCTTTGCCGGCCTTTTGGGCTTTGCGGCGGATTATTTCCATGTGGAGGAGGATGCGCGTGTCACGGCCATAATGGCGGTCCTCCCCGGGGGGAACTGTGGAGCCTGCGGGTTTGCCGGTTGCCGGGACTTTTCGGAGAATCTCGTCCTGGGCAAGGCTGGCGTCGGCGGCTGCACCGCCGGAGGGGCCTCGGTGGGCGAGAAGATTGCCGCGATCATGGGGGTCGAGGCGGCCGCATTCGATCGCAAGGTGGCTTCTGTCCACTGCGGGGCGAAGGGGGACCAGCGGACCCCCAAGTCCCATTACACTGGGGTTGAAACCTGTCTGGCCGTCAGCCTGGTCGACGGCGGGGGAATGGTCTGTGCCTTCGGCTGTCTGGGCCATGGCGACTGTCAGGCCTCCTGCCCCTTCGACGCGATTCGGATGGAGGAGGGCCTGCCCGTGGTCGATCCGGAGAAATGCACCGGCTGCGGGAACTGCGTCTCGGTCTGTCCCCGGAAGATCATAAGCCTGCGGCCTTACGATGTTCCCGTCCTGGTTGCCTGTTCGTCCCATGATGCCGGGGCCGTGGTCCGGAAGATCTGCCCGGTGGGCTGCATCGCCTGCAAGCTCTGCGTCAAGCAGGCACCCGATACCTTTTCAGTCGCCGACAATCTGGCCCGGATCGATTATGGCAAGACCGACGCCCCTTATGATGCGGCAATCGAGAAGTGCCCGACGAAATGCATCGTCCGGCTCCGCTCCTGACCGGTCTTCCCAAATATTATTCATCCGGTCTTGACAAATAAAAAAAAGCATACTATGGTCCGTTCCGCTTGGGATGGTCCTGCTTCTTGCGGTAGATCATGTGAAGTCGGAAAAGGGGGGGAGCCTGAAGGCTCCTTTTTTTTGGCCTAAGAACGGATATGGATAACTGGGCCCCATCGTTATGGAATCGGCAGGCCTGCGACGGTCACGGCGGAGGGGTTCCAAGCGCAATCCATGACAGGAGAGAAGACCAGTGAACCGAATAATTGAAAAGAAGGATTTGTCGGAAAACGTCGTCCAGATGGTCCTGGACGCCCCGGAGATCGCACGGAAGCGACGGGCGGGGCAGTTCGTCATCCTGAAGACGGACGAGAAGGGGGAGCGGATTCCCCTGACCATCGTCGATTCGGATTCGGCGGCCGGGACGGTCACGATCATCTTCCAGGTGGTTGGAAAGAGCACGGCGGCCATGGCGAAGATGAAGGCGGGGCAGAGCTTCATGGACCTCCAGGGTCCCCTGGGAAATCCCACGGAAATTGAGAACTACGGCCGGGTCGTCTGCATCGGCGGCGGCGTGGGGGTGGGGGTGGTCTACCCTCTGGCGGCGGCCCTCAAGAAGGCGGGCAATCACGTGACCTCGATCATCGGGGCCCGGACGAAGTCCCTCCTCATCCTGGAGGAGGAGATGAAGCGGGTGAGCGACAAGCTGGTTGTGGCCACTGACGACGGGAGCTACGGCTTCCATGGTTTCGTGAGCGCTGTCCTGCAGCAGATGATCGACGCCGGCGAGAAGATTGACCGGGTCTTCGCCATCGGACCGGTCCCGATGATGCGGGTCCTGTGCAACGTCACCCGGCCCCATGGGATCAAGACGATTGTTTCGCTCAACGCGATCATGGTGGACGCCACAGGGATGTGCGGCGCCTGCCGCGTTTCGGTCGACGGAAAGACGAAGTTCACCTGCGTCGACGGCCCAGAGTTCGACGGCCATGCCGTCGATTTCGATCTCCTGGCCAGCCGGCTTCGGATGTACCTGGACCAGGAAAAACAATCAATGGAAGCTTACAGGTGCCAATGCCATGGAAAATAACGACATCAAACCGAAGAAGGAAAAGGTTCCCCGCCACAAGATGCCTGAGCAGGACCCCAAGGTCCGGATCCACAACTTCGACGAAGTTCCCACCGGGTACACCGAGGAACTGGCGATTGCAGAGGCCAAGCGGTGCATCCAGTGCAAGAAGCCCGGCTGCGTGACCGGCTGCCCGGTCGACGTGAACATCCCGGGGTTCATCGCCCTGATCGCCGAGGGGAAGTTCATCGAGGCGGCATTGAAACTCAAGGAAACCAACGGCCTGCCCGCCGTCTGCGGCCGGGTCTGCCCCCAGGAGGACCAGTGCGAGAAGTTCTGCATCCTCGGCAAGAAGGGCGAGCCGGTGGCTGTCGGCCGCCTGGAGCGTTTCGCCGCCGACACCGAGCGCAACTCCGGGAAGGTGACCATTCCCCCGCGGGCGAAGTCCAACGGGAAGCGGGTCGCCGTGGTCGGCGCCGGCCCCTCGGGGCTCACGATCGCCGGCGACCTGGTGAAGCTCGGCTATGACGTGACGATCTTCGAGGCCCTCCACAAGGCGGGCGGCGTCCTGGTCTATGGGATCCCCGAGTTCCGTCTCCCGAAGGCGATCGTCGAGGCCGAAGTGGACTACCTGACGAAACTCGGAGTAAAGATCGAAACCAACGCCGTGATCGGCCGGCTCAAGACCGTGGACGAACTCTTCGCCGAGGGGTTCAACGCCGTGTATCTGGCCGTCGGCGCCGGCGCCCCGGTCTTCATGAACATTCCCGGCGAGAACCTGAGCGGGATCTATTCTGCCAACGAGTACCTGACCCGCTCGAACCTCATGAAGGCCTACCGTTTCCCCGAGTACGACACCCCCATCGTCCGCGGCAAGAAGGTTGCCGTGATCGGCGGCGGGAACGTGGCGATGGATTCGGTCCGGACGGCCCTGCGCCTGGGGGCCGAAACGGCGACCATCGTCTACCGGAGGACCGAGGTGGAGATGCCGGCCCGGATCGAGGAGGTCCACCACGCCAAAGAAGAGGGGGTCCAGTTCCAACTCCTGACGAACCCCGTGGAGTATCTCGGCAACAAGGAAGGCTGGGTGACGGGCCTGCGCTGCCAGCGGATGGAGCTTGGCGAGCCGGACCAGTCCGGACGACGGCGGCCCGTCCCGGTCGCCGGCTCGGAGTTCGTCATCCCCGCCGACACGGTCGTGGTTTCCGTCGGGACGATGGCCAACCCGATTGTCCCGGCCACGACGCCTGGCCTGGAAACGAACAAGTGGGGCTACATCGTGGCCCAGGACGGCACCGGCCAGACGAGCCGCAAGGGCGTCTACGCCGGCGGCGACATCGTCACCGGATCGGCCACGGTCATCCTGGCCATGGGGGCCGGCCGCCAGGCGGCCAAGGCCATCCACGATTTCCTGTCCCAGTCCTAGGGGTGGGGAGGACGGGAATCCCGGACCCGCCGTCAGGCCCCTCAACGGGGCGAGACCGTGACGGGGCGGTGAACGCCATTTTGATCGTCACGACGGGATCGTGACGCAAAGAAAACCTAAAAGGGGAGCCAAGGGTTCCCCTTTTTTTTGTCGGACTTTGTCGTGCAGGGCCTGCCGGCGGCATGCGTAGGTGAGCTCAGAGACGGGCGATCCCCCGTATCCACCTCCAGGCCTCGCCGAGCCACTCGTAGATCACCCGCTGGGAGATGGAAAGGTTCCCGCAGTTGGGGAGCCAAGCCTCGAGCGAACCGGCCGGCCCGTTCCTCAGGATGAAATCCGTCGGCGCCGGCAGGGGGGCCATGCCAAGGTCCTTGAAGATCCCCACCGCCCGTTTCATGTGGGCCGCCGACGTGACCAGGACGAAGGGCTCGGAGCCGAGCAATCCCTGAAGCACCTTCGCTTCCTCGATGGTATCCCGGGGCCGCTCCTCGACGATCGCATCCTGGGCGGGGAGGCCGATCTGCCGGGCCACGTCGCCCACGATCCGGGCGTTGGTCACGGGGTCCAGGGTCAGGCCGCCGCTGAGGACGAGCCTGCTTCCCGGCAGCAGCCGGTAAATCCGGATTCCCTCGACGAGGCGGTAGAGCGAGGAGCCGCCGATTTGGGCCGTCCTCGGAAGGTCCGGATCGGAGACGTGGCCGCTCCCCAGGACGACGACATGACGGATCCGCTGCCGGATTTCCGGCGGGACTCTCTCGACGGCCAGCGGCGCATAGGCCCGCTCCAGACGGTAAAGGGCCGACTTGGTTACGATCCCGTAGCCGAAGAAGAGAAGCACGGCGATCCCGATGGCAAGGCAGGTCAACGCTTTCTTTCTCCGCTTGAAGATCAGGAACACCGTCCCTGCGACGATCAGGGCAAGGCCCACGATGAAGGGCTCCAGGACAGGCGTGATAAATCGGATGATGTCCATCATTCCGGGGGGATCGGCAAACCCTGCTGCCGTAAAAATGACAACTTGTCCCAATAGCCTCTCTGAAAGACGATTGCCTCAGTGCCTATCTGCGTGTCTTCGATATCACGGTTTCGCTCTGGAATCAATGGGAATGGGGACCAATGGCCCTGCCGGATCCCATC